>JAZDHM010000181.1:0-21837 GCA_043805935.1 Actinomycetota bacterium | reverse complement strand
GAGCGCCTCCGCCATGGTGTCGCGCATGGCGATCCGATCGCCGTACACGACGATCACTCTCTTGAACTCGGGCAGCGCGGCGATGTCCGAGGCCCCGGTCCTGGCCGACAGGTAGATCGGCTGGACGTAGAGGACCGACTCATTGATCGGGACCACCAGCATGTTCCCCTGGATCACCTCGGACCCCTCCTGGCCGAGCAGGGTGAACTCCGAGGAGATGGCCGTGTCCTGGTTGATCCGCGCCCCCACCTGGCCCGGCCCGTCCACGAACGAATCCCGGGGCAACGCGAAGTCGATGAGGTCGCCATAGGAGTCGGCATCGGACTTGGCCACCAGGAACGACACCATGTTGGGGCGGGTCGCCGCGGTGAACGGCTGCAGGACCAGGTACGACAGGCGATCCTCGGTGGGGAGTTCCATCAAGAGGTAGTACGGCACCATCGGCCGGTTGTCGGCGGCGAACTCGGCGCGCAGCGCGGCCGGCGTCGTCGTCGACGGATCGCGGGCGATCTCCCAGGGATCACCGTTGTTGAAGAACACCCGGGAGTCGTCGACGTGGTACCTGGTGTAGAGGTCCGACTGGACCCGGAAGAGGTCCTCGGGATACCGCAAGTGGTCGCGCAACCCGGCGGGCATCTCGTCGAACGTGCTGAACAGATCGGGGAAGATGTCGCGGTACGACCGGATCAGTGGGTCTTCCTCGTCGACGACGTAGTAGTGGACGGTCCCGTCATAGGCGTCGACCGTCGCCTTCACCGAGTTGCGGATGTAGTTGAAGTCTCCCGGCAGCCCGGAGCGGGTGCTCAGCCGGCCGGTTGCCGGGTTGATGCCGTTGGCCGTGGCCGCCTCGCTCCCGGCAGGCGTGGAGTACGGGAAGCGATCCGTGACCGTGTACATGTCCTGCACCCACACCAGATGCCCGTCGAGGACGACGAGGTACGGGTCGGCGTCGGGATAGAGGAAGGGCGCCGCCTTGGTGAGGATGTCGCGCAGGTTGCGCACCATCAGGACCCGGCTGTCGGAGGTGATTTGCCCGGAGATGAGCGTATTGACGTCGGCGAACCGCAATGCGAACGCCGCCCGCCGGAAGATGCTCCCCACCTCGATCCCACCGGTCCCGTCATACGAGTTGAAGGCGACGGTTTCGGAGCCCGACTCGACCGGGTAGTCGACCTCCTTCTCCTTGGTCCCTACGTACACGTACGAGCCGGGTTCGAGGGCCTCACCGAAGTAGATCCGCGGCTGGGTGATCTGCAGTGTCGAGGGAATGTCGTCGGCGGGGTTGATGTCCTTCACCAGGAAGTCGGGTTGGCCCTCGACCGTCACGGTGTTCGCCGGGCTGACCACCGCCCCGAATCCGTGCGTGAAGACCAGGTGCCGGTTCACCCACCCCGAATCGGGGAGGTTGGAGTCGTCGAGCTCGCGGCCCGACAGCATGACCTGGTCGAGCACGTCACCGACCATGTACCGGTCCACATCCACGTCCACGAACTGATAGAACGGCCTGAGCTCCTGCAACTGGCGGTACGTGGTGAGCAGGACGGTCGGATCCCAGAGGCGAACGTTCGAGATCGTCGACCCGTTGGCAGCGATGTCCTCCGCACTCAGGTCCTCGGCGGCGGCGAAGTCGCGCTCCTCCACGGCGTCGAGGCCGTAGCCCTGGCGGGTGAACTCGATGTTGCGCGCCACGAACGGCAGTTCCTTGTTGATCTCGTCGGGCTGCACCGAGAATCGCTGCACCGCCGCCGGCCAGATCCCGCCGAGGGTGACCGAGGTCACCAGCCACAGACCCACTGCCACTGCGGGGAGGGTCCACCCCTTCATCCGGATGTTGACGAGCAAGAGGATGGCCGCGACCGCCGAGATGCCGATCAGCAGGTTCAGCGCAGGGAGCTGGGCGTGGACATCGGTGTACGTGGCGCCGAACACCGCCCCCCGGCTGCTGTAGAGGAGGTCGTAGCGGTCCAGCCAGTACCCGACGGCCTTGAGCAGGGCAAGCACCGCGAGCAGCACCGAGAGGTGCACCTTGACGCCCGACGCCACCCGCTGCCGCCGCGCCTGAACCTGAATGCCTCCGTTGAGGTAGTGAAGAGCGGCGACCACCAGCGTGGCGATGAGGAAGAACTGGAACGCCCATCCGAACAGATCGCGGTAGAAGGGCACGTCGAAGACGTAGAAGCCGACGTCCTTGTTGAACACCGGATCGGTGATGCCGAACCCCTGATGGTTGCGGAAGAGCAGCCAGTCCTCCCACCACGATCCGGCACCCAATCCGATCAGGAGCCCGAAGAACCCGGCGACGGCGAGCCGGAACTTGGTGATGCGCTGGGACACCCATCCCTGGAATCTGTGGACGAGCTCCTCGTCGGGACTTCCCGCCGGCATCGCGGTGCGCGGGGCGAGCCGATCGGCCAGCACCAGGTTGACGAACATCAGGACAAAGGCGACCAACGTGGCGATGATCACGAGCACGACGCGGCTGAACACCAGCGTCGTCCACACCGAGGAGAACCCAATCGACTCGAACCACAGGTAATCCGTCCAGAAGGTGGCGATTCCCCGGAGCGAAAGGAGCAGGAGGATCACCACGACCAGGGTGATCCCGATCCAGCGTCGCCTGCCCGAGGATCGACGGAGCGGTATGGGGGTCGGGGTCGGGTCGCCGGGGATCATCGGGAAATGAGTCTACGAGGCCGCGGGCGTTCAGTCTGCATCGAGCAGAACCAGCCGCCACCCAGCCCGTTGCCCGTTACCAGTTGCCGGTTGCCAGTAAGAGCCACGATGACGCACCGGGCTTTCCAACGGGAAACGGGAAACGGGAAACGGGAAACGGGAAGACGAGCAACGGCTCAGGGGCCGGCCACCCTCACCGTGCACACGCAATCGAGGTCGGCCGGGGGGACTCGGAGCCCGCCGGGAGGGGCGGCTCCGGGGGCCCATTCCGTGCCGGCGGGCCCCACGCACGACGGGCACGGGCGCCCCGACCCGACGCCGGACACCCGGCCGACGCCGCCGGCGGCGAGCGCCCCTACGAGACTGTCGTGATACGCGGCGAAGGTGATCGCCCTGACCCATCGCTCCGCCTGGTCGCCCCTCCACGCACGGAACACCCTGCTGACCGTGGAGGCCACCTCGGCGGGGCCCCCGGCGGAGGCGAGGGCGGTCCGCACCTCCGAAGACAGGTCCCCGGCCATCCCGCGGACCAGGGCATACGGGCGCTTGCCGACCCTCGGCCGAGCGTCGGTCACGCCGCCGAGCACCCCGGCCGCTTCGGCTCCCGCCGCGGCCGCCTTCTGGATGACGGGCTCCATCGCCGGGGCAAGATCGGCGGCGATTGCCTCCTGATCCGGAGACCATGTCCGCGAGGAACGGACGGCGTCGAGGGCGACGTTCTGCAGGTCGACGATGCGGCGCTTGACGTCGCGCAGACCCTGGTTGTGGAACGGCAATGCCAGCCGGTCGCGCAACTCCATCGGGTCGTGGGAGAGGTCGGCCACCATCGGCTCCTGCTCGGCGGTGATCCGGAGGGCGTCGAACAGCGTCTGCACGTCGTCGGTGGCGGGTGCCGGCGGTGCCTCGTACGCGGGCTCCGCCTCGGGCTCGGCCCGTCGCTTGGTCATCCGACGCCCTCGGAGCGGTTTCGGAGGGGGTCGGTCACCGCGCAGGCGCCCGACTTCGGCGGCGAGCGCGTCGCTCAGTTCGGGTGCCTGCGGATCGAGCACGCCGAACAGCACCTCGGGCGAATCCTCGGGTGCCGGCGCGGGTTCGGCGGGAAGCACCGCGACCTCCTCGATGGTGCGCTCCGCTCGAAGTCGTTCGATCTCTCCCATGATCTCGCGGCGGCGGTGACGCTCGCCAACCGTGGGGATCACGTGGGACTCGATGCCCTGCGCTCGGTCGAGCATCTCCTGGGCGAGCTCCCGTGCCAGGTTGAGCTGACGATCGGCCTCGAACTTGGCGTTGCGGACGATCTCGTCTGCCTCCTTGCGGGTCATCGCCAAGCGCCGATGGTTCTCCTTCTCCGCGTCGGCCCGGATCATCTGGGCCTCGTCGTCGGCGGCCGCGAGGACATCGGCAATCGCCTGTTGGACGCTGACCAACAGCCCCATGCCGGCGTCCCAGGCATCTCGTCTCAGGTCGAATGCCTGGCGGTCGGCCTCGGCAACAATGCCGGCCGCCTGCACCGCAGCGGCGTCGAGACTCTGCGAACTCGCCGCCGCCGACTCCGCGGCTACCCGGTCGGCATCAGCCTGGGCGCGCGAGCGAATGCCGTCGGCGGCCTCGGTCGCCGCGGTGAGGACCTTCCCGACGTCCGCGGCGATTGCGCCGAGGTCCCGCGAGAGATGTTGCAGGCCGCCGGACCGCTCGATCTCGGCGATCAGCTCGCCGTGGCGCTTCTCCAATGCGCCCCACGCGGCCACAGCATCGGCGACGAGCGCCTCCACCACCTTCCGGTCGTATCCGCGGCGGGAGGTGGGAATGCCCCGCGTCGAGAACGTGTCGGGACCGAGTGTGTCCTCAGGCATCGGCCTGACGATACCCCCGGACCCCGCGGCCGACCCGTCAAGGCGTGATCGATGCGGCGACTGCTGCCGGCGCCGGTTCCAGGCCATCGAGGTAGTCGAGGGCGTCCTGAAGCGTGTCCACCGGAACGACGACGATGGAGTCATCGGCGGCAGTGATGGCGTCGGGGTAGTTGTCCCGGGGCACGAAGATCGCTTCCGCGCCGATACTGCGCGCTCCAAACACCTTCTGCCGGACCCCCCCGATCGGCCCGACCGTCTCGTCGAAGCGGATCGTCCCGGTCCCGGCGATGACATGACCCTTGGTCATGTCGCCCGGGGTCAGCAGGTCGAGCAGCGTGAGCGTGAACTCGAGGCCGGCCGAAGGGCCGCCGATATTGCCGGGGTCGACGCTCACATCGATCGGAAGAGCGAGTGACAGGTTCACGGTGTCGAGCACGACGCCGACCATCGGGGCGCCGGCGATGTCCGGATGCTCTACGAGCGTCACGTCGACTCGGAACGGGGCGTCGCCGCGCGTCCCCTCCAGGGAGATCGTGTCGCCGGGAGCGAACTCCTTGATGCGGGCCGATGCCTCGTCGACGGTGTTCACCTCGGTCCCCTGCACGCGTGTGATCACGTCATCGATCTGGAGGACGCCCTGCGCCGGGGAGTCGGTCACGACCTCGAGCACCTTCACACCGTCACCGGCAAAGGTCACGTCGTACCCGAGCCTCTCCAGAGCCACGTAGATGGCGCTGTCGATCGACTCATTCATGGCGTCCTGGTTCGAGCGAGTCACCTGCTCCTCGGTCACACCTCGGGGACGAATGTCCTCGCTGGGCACGAGATCGATCTGATCATCGAGGAATCTCGCCTCGAACCACTCGAACGGATTCACCTCGCCGCGCAGGCTCACCGTGAGCAGGTAGAAGGCTCCCTGTGAGTCGTACCGGGGCACGTCGTTGATGGTGACCAGATCGGCGACGTCCTCCACCGGACCCGGGGACATGGCGTAGTAAGGGAGATGCACGGGCCAGGCGAGCAGGACCAGCAACCCGACGGCCAGGAACGCCGCCACCAGGACGTACGGCCACCGCGGCAAGAGAGCGCGGGATGGGGCCGGTGGAGGGGCCGACGGCGGCGATTCGGTGTCGATCATCTCTGCGGATGAGGGTAACGGGGATCGAGCGCCAGGCGTTCCCGGAGGAGCCGCTGTCCGCTTCCAGCTTCCAGCAAGATAGGTCTTCGTCGGTTGCGCTCTTCGCTCTTGGCTCTGCTCCGTCCAATTACCAATCGCCGGTCGCCCCGTCGCCCGTCGCCCGACACCCGCAAGACGAGGCACAGTCGAGTCTCGCCTCTCGCTCTTCGTCTTTCGCCTTTGTCAGGCCCAAGACGAAGCGGGGGCGGCCCCTGGGCCGCCCCCGCTCGGTCAATCGCTCTTCGGCTTCGCTCACCCCGTGTAGCAGGGACCCGCGAAGTTGTAGTCCGCCGCGATTTCACTCGTGAAGAAGTCAGTGAGTGGCGTCAAACCATCGGAGGCAGCCGGGTCGACCCCGTTGACGATCGTCGAACGAACGACGAACTCGTTGGGATCGCCCACGTACGACCGAACCGGGAGCATGTCTTGGTAGTCGACGTTCTCCAGGGCACCGGCCAGTGCCACCAGGTTGGCGCGAGTCAAATCACCGCTCGCGATCGCCTCCGTGAGCAGAGACAGGATGGGGTACTGCCACACCCAACCGGCCACGTAGCCCCCGTTCGGTTCGCGGCCATTGGCCTCGGCGGCAGCACGCATGGCGGCATGCCCCGGGGTGTCGGCGTCCCATCCTCCCCACGGGTCGGTGCTCATGTACGTCGCCTGGAGCAACGGCACCAACTCCGGGATGGCCTTGAGAGCCACGTTCCACGTCGGCGAGGCGCCGAGGATCTGGAACGAGGTGAACCCGGTCTGCGCGAGTCCGCTGGCGATCCCAGCCATCTCGTTCGGTCCGGTGACCATGACGATGACGTCCGGTTGGTCGGCCACCAAGGTAGCCACGGTCGGGGCGATGTCGCCGCCGAACGACAACGGAACCTGGAGGATCTCGTTCATCGGATCGGCCAGGCCGAGCTGGGCGGCGGCGATCTTGGCGCCTGCGCCGTAGTCGCCTCCATAGTCACCCGGGAACACGACCAGATCCCAAGTGAAGTCGGTGCCCCTGGTCTGCACGAGATAGTCCATGCCGTTCATCGCTTCGAAGCAGTACGGGGCGCCCGATTCGAGGATCAGACCCTGATCGATCTCGTTGAATGCCCACCCCGAGAACCAGGTGGCCGGAGCGGCGACCTGATCGTTCTCGGCCAGTGTGGGCAGTGCCGCCTGCGTCTGCGGCGTGCCCAGCACCTGGGCGTAGGCGAGCACGTCATCGGCGAGATCGGCCGCCTCACTGACGGTCTCCGTCGGGTCGTAGTGCGCATCCCTGGTGTTGGCCAGGGTGATGAACACGTCGAACCCATCGAGGCCGCCGGCTTCGTTCATCGTGTTCCAGAAGTCCTCCTGGGCCTGGGTCAGCGGTTGCCCGAGGGCGGCGAACGGCCCAGTCGAAAGGTCCGAGATGACGCCCAGATAGATGCACCCGTTGCCCTCGTTCACGGCGTCCGGGCACGGGGCAGGCGTGACGCCCACGTCGTACGACGCCTGGGGCTCAGTCGTCGACGTGGTCGCCGCCGTCGTCGTCCCAGCCCCCGTCGTGGTGGTCGCTGCTGTCGTGGTGGTGGTCTCAGCGGTGTCGTCACCACAGGCCGCCGCCACGAGGGCGAGCACCGTCAGGAAGCTCGCGATCACGAGCCACCGTCTCTTCATACGTTCCTCCCTGGTTCTGGCTGAAAGAGCCCGGCCGGTGCCGGCAGGGCGGTAACACTATCGGAAGGAGGCGTCATGCGTCGGGGATCGTCGAAAGGCGAAGGGCACAGAGCGAAAGGCGAAAGGCGATGGGCGAAACCCCGCGGCCGCGCCTCTTGCTGGTAGCTGGCAGCTGGAAGCTGGTGGCTGGAAGCTGGAAGCTGGAAGCTGGTGGCTGGCAGCTGGCAGCTGGTGTGCCTCAGTAACTGAACGGCCACGCCTTCCAGTAGTTGCGCACCCGGATCCAGATCCCGTACAGGCCGAGTGGCTCGAAGATCAGGAAGCCGACGATGAGCAGGCCGAAGAGGAACTGCTCGGCCTCGGGTGCGGTGATGAATCCGCCCGATGCCGACTCGGAAATGAACCCGAACACCCACAGGGTGGCCATCCACCGAACGATCTTGGGCAGGAACACGATGAACACCGCCCCCATGATGGATCCCGAGACGGTGGCCACACCGCCGATCAGCACCATCGCGATGTACTCGATCGAGAGCAGCAGGCTGAACGATCCGGGCTCGACCCTTCCGATGACTGCGTACAACAGCGCCCCGGCGATCCCTGCGTAGAACGAGGAGACGACGAACGCCACCATCTTGTAGCGGGCGAGGTTGATCCCCATCATCTCGGCGGCGATGTCCCGGTCGCGTATCGCGGCCAACGCCCGGCCCACTCGGGACCTGACGAGGTTCTTGGCGGCCAGCGCCATGACGATCAACAACCCGAGTCCCAAGAAGTACAGCTTCTGCGTCTTCCCGAGGTAGATCCCCAGCACGTTCCCTGGCTCGTCGAACCTGAATCCGAGAAGCGAGGGGACCGCGGTCTCCCGTCCGATGCCGACACCGCCGGTGAGGACGTCGGCCTCCTGGAAGATGTGGTTGCCGAGGAACACCAGTCCGAGCGTGACGAAGGCGAGATACAAGCCGCGCAGCCGGAACGCCACCGGCGCCACCAGCAGCCCGGCGAGTGCGGCGACGAGGCCGGCGGCGGGAAGCCAGATGATCATGTCGAGGTGGTAACCGATCACCAGGGTCTTCTCCACGAACTCGCCGCTGGAGAGGTCGAACACCTGGCGGGTGACCTCGGTGCCCCCGAGCACGGCCGCGGTGAACGCCCCCAGTCCCAGGAAGAAGGCGTGGCCAAGCGACACCTGCCCGGCGAAACCGGTGACGATGTTGAGCCCGATCGCTCCGATGGCGGCGAAGAGGGCCGTGGTTGCCAGCAGCTGGAGATCCCCCGCGAAGTGAAGCCTCACCAGTCCGGGGATCAGCGGAATCGTGGCGCCCAGTCCGAGCAGCACCACGACCAGCAGGAGCACGGCTAGCCAGAAGCGCTGCACGTTGTTGCGAAAGATCGCGGTGTCCGCCCGATAGTCGGCGATGAGGCCGGGACGCCGTCTCACACCCGCTCCACCTCCCGGGTGCCGAACAGGCCGTACGGTCGAACCAAGAGGACGATGAACATCACGAGGTAGGGCACCACCTGGCTGAACCCCTTCCCGAGGAACGAGGCGTAGGTCGGCTGATACGCGGCCGACAACGCCTCGGCCACGGCGACGATCAGCGAGCCGACCAGCGCCCCGGGTATCGAGTCGAGGCCTCCGACGACGACGGCCGGCAATGCCTTGAGTGCCACCACCGACGCCGACCGGTCCAGACCGACCTGCCCGCCGATGAAGACCCCACCCAGCATCGCCATCACCGCCGCCAGGGCCCACGAGATGGCGAACACCGCAGTCACCGACACCCCCTGGGTGAGCGCAACCTCCTGGTCGAAGGCCGACGCTCGCATCGCCAGGCCGATGCGCGAGTACTTGAAGAATGCCAGCAACAACGCCACCACGAGGGCGGCGGTGACGATGGCGGCGACCTGGCGATGAGCGATACTCAGCGACCCGATGTGCGACACGTCCAGCCCCCACGGGTCGCCGATCCGCCGGATGTCGATCCCGATCAGATTCAGCGCTATCACCGTGATGACCGTGTTGAGGCCGATCGTGAGGATCGCCACCGCGAACACCGGTTTGCCGACCATCGGCCGCAGGACGACCCGCTCCACCACCACCCCGGTAAGAGCCGACAGGACGACGGCGGCCACGACCGCCAGCCAGAAGCTCCAGTGGAGGACCGTGGCGAAGTACACCACCCAGTACGCCCCGAGGAGCAGCAGGGCCGGTTGAGCGAAGTTGAGCACCTGCATCGACTTGTAGATGATCACGAACCCGAGCGCGATCAACGCGTAGATCGCCGACAGCGCGACGCCGTTGACCAGCGCCTGGAGGAATTGGGTCATCGATACATCGATTCGATCAGGTCGCCGAACCGATCCTCGATCACCGACCGCTTCACCTTCTGCGTAGCGGTGAGCTCGCCCTCCTCGTGGTCGAGCTCCTTGGTGAGCAGCCGGAACGCCTTGATCTGCTCCACGCGTGCGAACTTCCCGTTGGCGGCATCGACCGCCCTGCGCACGAGGGCCACGATCTCGGACTTCTCCGTCAGGTCGCGGTACGTGGTGTGAGGGATCCTGTGGCGCTGGGCCCATTCGCTCACTACTTCGAACTCGATCCCGATGAGGGCGGTGAGGTACCTGCGGCGGTCGCCGATCACGATCGCCTCCTTGATGAAGGGAGACGTCTTGAGGGTGTTCTCGATCTCCGACGGGGAGACGTTCTTCCCCCCGCTGGTGATGATGATGTCCTTGATCCGGTCGACGATCCTCACGTGGGTCCCATCTACCCACTCGCCGACGTCGCCTGTGTGGAGCCAGCCGTCGGAGTCGATCGTGCGGGCGGTGGCTTCGGGCATGTTCCAGTAGCCGGCGAACACCGCAGGGTGGCGGGTGAGGATCTCGCCGGTCTCGGGATCGAGCCGCAGTTCGCATCCCTCGTACGGCTCGCCGACCGTCCCCACCTTGGTACGCCCGGGACGATTGGCGGTGGCGACCCCGGCGTTCTCCGTCATGCCGTACGCCTCGTAGAGGGGCACTCCGATCGACATGAAGAACTCGAGAATCTCCGGTGCGATCGGGGCCGCCGCCGTGACGCCGTAGCGCAGCCGACGCAAACCCACCCGCTCCCGCAACGACCGGTACAGAAACAGGTTCCCCGCCCCGAGCAGCGCCCTGGTCAGCGGGGTGTGCCTTCCCTCGCGCCGCACCAACGACCGGCCCACGTGACGGGCGGCCTTCAGCCAGATCACCGCATTCACCCGCTTGAGCCGAGATGCCGAGGCGAGCCGGACCTGGATCGCCGCATGGATCCGCTCCCAGATGCGAGGAACGCCTTGCACGATCGTCGGCTGGACGTCGCGCATGTCGGCCATCAGGGTGTCGAGGGACTCGCCGAAGTGGACCGGGACGCCCGCGCCGAGCCCGAAGATCACCGAGAACAGCTTCTCGTAGATGTGACAAAGCGGGAGGTACGACACGATGAGGTCGTCTGGCCCCGGACCGGGCTGGACGATGCCGTGATCGCCGGCGATCTCCCGGGTGGCGAACTCGAGGTTGGCCAGGGTGAGCATCGATCCTTTCGGGGGGCCCGTCGTGCCGGAGGTGTAGACGAGGTAGGCGAGGTCCTCGGGCCGGGCGGCGGCGATGCGCTCGTCGACGGCGTGCGGGTTGGCCTCGCCGAACGCTCGCCCATCCGCCATGAAGGCGTCCCACGAGATCAGGCGCGGATCGTCGTACGCGTCGACGCCCCGATGTTCCAGGTAGACGATCGTGTCCAACGCGGGCAAGTCGGCGGAGGGAATGGCCAACACCTTGTCCGCCTGCTCCTCGTCCTCCACGATCAGGATCCGGGATCCGGAGTTGTCCAGCAGGTAATGCACCTCGGACGTCGGGTTGGTGGGATAGAGGCCCATGCACGCCGCACCGGCGGCCAGCGACCCGATGTCGGTGTACAGCCACTCCGGCCGGTTGTCGGAGTGGATCGCCACCCGGTCGCCGCGCTCGATCCCGCGGGCGAGCAGAGCGTTGGCGAACGTCCTCGCCTGATCCCAGTACTCGGCCCAGTGGATCTCGCGCCAGACGCCCCGATCCTTCTCTCGAAGCGCCACGCGATGAGGCGTGTCCGCAGCGTGGTCGCGCAGGCGCGTCGCCGGCGTCGCGATCGAGACCACGGGCTCGGCGGTGGTGGTCATTCGTTGCCTCCTGCGATCGAGTGCTCCTCGCCGAGATACGCCCGAATAACGTCTGGGTTGCCCTGAATCTGCTCGGGGGTCCCCGACGCGATCGGCCGTCCGAAGTCGATGGCGAGGACGGTGTCGGCAAGGTCCATCACCATGCGCATGTCGTGGTCGACGAGCACCATGCCGATGCCCAGCTCGCGGCGAATGTCGGTGATGAAGCGCGCCATGTTCTCGGTCTCTTCGATGTTCATGCCGGCGGCCGGCTCGTCGAGGAGCAGCAGCTTCGGCTCCATCGCCAGCGCTCGGCCCAGCTCGACCCGCTTCTGGATGCCGTAGGGGAGCATCGCCACGTATGCCCTGCGGTACTGGTGGACGTCGAGGAACTCGATGATGCCCTCGACGACCTCCCGGCTGCGCGTCTCCTGGCGCGCCGCCCTGCCCACGCGGATCATCGCCGCCGCGGTGCCGTAGTGGAGGTGCTGATGCCGTCCGAGCATCAGGTTGTCGAGCACGGTCAGCTGCGGAAAGAGCTCGATGTTCTGGAAGGTGCGGGCGATTCCGAGATCGGCGATGCGGTGGGGCTTCAGTCTGGTGAGGTCCCGGCCCAGGAACCGGACCGCGCCTTTCTGCGGCCGATAGATCCCCGAGATGCAGTTGAAGATCGACGTCTTGCCCGCTCCGTTCGGGCCGATGACGGCGAGCAACTCGCCGTTGCGCACCTGCAGCGTCACCCCGTCGATCGCTCGGATGCCGGCGAAGGAGAGGTGGACGTCGACCACCTCGAGGATCGTCTCACTCCCCGTGGCGGCGGGCAGGATCTCGTTGAGCATCCGGGCTCTCACGACAGCCATCGCTTCTTGCGCCGGTAGTGCTTCACGGCGGCGAACGACGCCACCTCCTGGCCGTGCAGACCGAGGTAGAACTCCCGCACGTCTTCGTCGTCGAGCAGGTCGGAGGCAGCCTTGTCCATCACGAGCTTGCCCGTCTCCATGATGTAGCCGTGGTCGGCGATCGACAGCGCCATCGTGGCGTTCTGTTCGACGAGGAGCACACCGGTCCCCTGGCGGTTGATCTCGACAATGATGTCGCGTATCTGCTGCACGAGGAGTGGGGCGAGCCCGAGGCTTGGCTCGTCCAGAAGCAGGAACCGGGGAGCCGACATCAGGGCCCGTCCGATGGCGAGCATCTGCTGCTCGCCGCCGCTGAGGTAGCCGGCGGTGAACCGAGGCCGTTCCCTGAGGATCGGGAATAGCGAGTACACCCGTTCGAGGTTGCCGACCATCTTCCGACGGGCGGTGTGGGCGCCGAGGCGGAGATTCTCCTCGACGGTCAGCTCCGCGAGGATGCGGCGACCTTCGAGGACCTGACTGATGCCGAGCTTCACGATCTTCGACGCCCGCTGGCGATCGATCCGGCGGCCGTCGAGGGTGATCTCCCCTTTTGTCAGGTCGCCGTTGTGGACAGGGAGCAAGCCGCTGATCGCCCGCAGCGTCGTCGTCTTGCCGGCGCCGTTGGCCCCGAGCAGGGCGACGATCTTCCCATCGGGTACCTCGATGGAGATGCCGCGCAGCACGAGGATGACGTCGCTGTACACGACCTCGACGTTCTTCAGCGCCAGCATGCCGCCGCCTGCCTCCTCCTCGCCCGCCCAGAGGACGCTGGGAGGCTAGCCCGAGGACCCGGCGGCCGTCGGTGCCCGGTGTGCCGTCATCCCCCGACCCATTCCGACCCGCCCGGCCAGTGCTCCTTTTTCCAAATCGGGGCGCGTCGCTTGAGCTCGTCGATCAGCATGCGCGCCGCGGCGAAGGCCTCGGGACGGTGCTGGGAGGACACGGCGACTCCAACCGACACCTCGCCGACCGACAGCGATCCCAGCCGATGGACCGCGGCCACGGCGGCGACGTCCCACCGCTGCCGCACCTCGGTGACGATCCCCCTGATCTTGTCCTCGACGACTTCGCGGTAGGCCTCGTACTCGAGGTGGGTGACCCCGTCCCGACCGTCGGAGTGATCCCTGACCGTGCCGAGGAAGACCACGACCGCCCCCGCGTCTCCCCGGGACACCGCAGCGACCAGGGCGGAGGGGTCGATGAGCGTCTCGGACACCTCGATGAGATCCCCGGGCAGGCCGGGTACGGTGCGCTGGTCCATAGAATCGCTCCAATGGTCGACACTACCCACGCCGGCGGCCTCGCGGGCCCCGGCCCTTCGGACGACCTCACCGACGCGGGCCCCGAGTCCCTCCCGGGTCGCCCCGGTGACACCCTGTGGCTCGAGCTGAGCCCGATGCCCTCGTCGGCGGTGCCGCCGACCCGGCGCCGCTCGGCATGGCGATCGGTCGGTCTGGTGGGCCTTTCGGCGCTCATCGGTGCGGCCGTGGCCACCTCGGTGACGCTCACCCTCTCCGACCGCGAGCCGGCCACCGTCACGACCGTGGCGGAGCGGATCGAGACTCGGATCCTCACTCCGGCCTCGGCCGGCAGCACCGCGGCGGCGGTGGCGCTGAAGGTGCTTCCGTCGATCGTCACCGTCGAGGTCGATCTCACCGGAGGGTCCGAGTTCGTCACCGACGCCAGCGGCTCGGGCGTCGTCCTCGACTCCGCCGGGCACCTGGTCACCAACCATCACGTCGTCGAAGGCGGCGTGACCGTGCGGGTGGTGTTCGCCGACGGCCGCATCTACCCGGCGACGGTCGTCGGCACCGATCCCCTGACCGACCTCGCCGTGATCGAGATCGGCTCCTCTGAGGGCATGAGCATCGGCGACGTCGCCATCGCCATCGGGAGCCCGCTCGGCCTGGAGGGGGGCCCGTCGGTGACGGTCGGCGTCCTCTCGGCCTTCGACCGGCGCGTCCAGACCGACGCAGACTCGGAGCTGTTCGGGATGCTCCAAACGGACGCCCCGATCACGAGGGGATCCAGCGGTGGGGCGCTCGTCGACGCCGAGGGACGGCTCATCGGGATCACCAGCGCCATCGGCGTCAGCGACGTCGGCGCCGAGGGACTCGGGTTCGCCATCCCCGTAGAGCTGGTGACCCGGGTGTCAGGTGAGATCATCGAATCAGGTGTGGCGAGCCATGCCTTCCTTGGAATCAGCGGCACGACCCACTTCGACACCCTGGCCGACGGCGCCCTGACACCCGCTGGGGTGGAGGTGGCCACCGTGATGGATGAGACCGCCGCGGCGGCCGCCGGGCTGGCGCCCGGTGACGTGATCCTGTCCTTCGACGGCGAGGCGATCCGGACGATGGAAGGCCTCGTCGTGCGGCTGCGCTTCCATCACGTTGGCGACGCCATCCCCCTCCACGTCAGGAGAGGGGCCGATGAGGTCGACCTCACCGTGGTGTTGCTCGAGCGCCCGGAGGGAACGTGACCGACAACCTCTTCGACCGCCTCGCCGATCTCCTCCGGTCCCCCGGCCCGGTCAACTGGCGGCTTGCCCGCGAGATCGCCGAGAGCGTCGCCGGCCCGGCCGAGCCGATCGAGCCGTGGCTCCTCGACGAGTACCGCGACCTGATGGCGACGGCCGCTCGTCTGGTCGACCAGGCAACCCCGCTGGATGCGATCGCGGCCGCGGTGACGGTTGGGATCCACGATCGCCGGGGATGGGCCGCGGCGAACGTCGAGTCGCTGGCGTACGTCGCCGAGCCGGTCGCCGCGAAACTGGCGGCGGGGAACGAGGGCTCGTCCCCCCTGGCGATGCTCGGACCCGCCCTGATGGGGATGCAGGTGGGATCGACGATGGGAGTCCTGAGCCGCCGCGTGCTTGCCGGCTTCGACAGCGACCTGCCGGCGGGGTCGCCGACCGGCGCCAGCTTCATCGTGCCCAACATCGAGGCGTTCGCGCCGGAGTACGGCCTCGATCCACGGCAAGTGCGCCTCTGGGTGGCGCTCACCGAGGTCACCCATGAGGCGGTGCTCGCCCTGCCGTGGGTGCGCGAGCGTTTCCACATGCTCGTGGACCAGTTGGTCGAATCCCTCGAGCTCGATCCCGAGGCGATCCAACGCCGGTTCGAGGCTCTGCAGGATCCCGAGGAATTGCAGCGGCTCATGGAGGAACCGGGTGGCGTCGGCGGGATGTTCCGCGGCGACACCGAGCCCGAGGCGCGCGATCACCTGCGAGCGCTCACCCTCTTCATCGACGGGTATGCCGGTAACGTCGTCGAGGCCGTGGGGGCAGCAATGGTCCCCCAAGCGGATCGGGTGCGCGAGGCCCTCGACCGGCACCGTGCCGAGCCGGCCGAAGGCGAAGACATGCTCGTGGAGATGCTCGGTCTGTCGCGGGAGCCGGGGGATCGCCGGATGGGCATGGCGTTCGTCGCCGACGTGGAGCGTCGTTGGGGGTCCGATGCCCTCGCCCGTGCGTGGGAGGGACCGGACGGGATCCCGACCCTGGCCGAACTCACCGATCCGGTCGGCTGGGCGGCCCGGATCCTGATCTAAGAGGGTGCGCCAATAGGCTCGCCCCGGGATCGCGGGTCGCTTGTCAACAAGCCGACCCGTGATGGGACCGGTGACCTATTCGTGCACCCTCCTAAGCCGACCGTCGGAGGACGTCGGCGCACCGCAGGGTGAGCACGAACTCCGTGCGGTTCGCTCGTCTCCGATGGGTCAGGTCTCCGCCCATCAGCCGCGCCAGCCGCCGGGAGATCGCCAGGCCCAGCCCGATCGAGCCGGGGGTGGCCGTCCCGTTCTCGCTCCCGCTGTAGAACGGATCCCACATGTGGGCGACGACCTCGGTGGGGATGAGGGCGCCGGCATCGCCGACGATGATGTCCACCTCGTTCAACCCGTCGGCGGTATCGATCACAATCGGCGGCGCCCCATGGCGGGAAGCATTTCCGATGAGGTTGCGCAGGATCTGGCGGACGCGCGACCCGTCGGCCTGGGCGGCGACCCCCGGCGGCGCCTGGACTCGGACCACCATGCCGGTCACGGCGAGCGAGGCGACCACGTCGTTCACGACGTCTCTCACGTCGATCAGCTCTTCGCGGACCACCAGCTCCCGATTGTCGAGCCGGGCGGCGGTGAGCAGGTCCTCGACGATCGCGGCCACGTCGTGGGCCTGGGCGCAGGCGATCCGCAGGAGGTCCATGTCCTCGGCGGCGCCGTGCGCCGGGTCGTTGAGGACGTCGAGGAAGCCCACCACCGCAGTCAGGGGCGTCCGCAGCTCGTGACTGACGGCTCCAATCAGCTCCGACTTCGACCGCACCAGGGTCTCGAGCTCCTCGATGTGGTGGCGCTGCTCGGTGACGTCTTGGATCTCGCCCTCGAAACAGACGAGGTGGCCGTTCTCGTCGATCACCGGCCGGGTGACGTCACGAACCCAGATGATCGCGCCATCGCGCCGCCGGAACCGGATGTCGGTGGTGACCGGATCCGGCCTGCGGCCGATGGTCGCTCGCAGCCGGGCGAAATCGCCGTCGTCAACGAAGAAGTCCTGCGCTCTGCGACCGATCAGCTCCTCGCGTTCGGCTCCGAGCAGATCGGCGAGGGCCGAATTGAGCTCGAGCAGCTCCCCATCGCGGCCGGTGCGATACAGACCCACAGGCACCCGGTCGAAGAGGTTGCGATAGCCGGTCTCCCGTGCGTGCATCTGCCTCATCAGCCGGTCGAGCACCGTCCATGAGCCCCCACCGGCCAGGACCAGGCAGACGAACCCGGCGATACGCCCGCCGTCGACCGATCCCCCGAACAGCGCCAGCCCGAGCAAGGAGTAGATGCTCACTGCCAACACCGCGCCGCGGCGATGGGCCTCCACCACGGAGATCACGACGATCGACACCATGGCGACGGCGGCGACCACGGATGGCACAGCGGACTCGGGGACGAACCTGGAACCCGCGGCGACGGCGGCGGCGGCCACGAGCATCAGGAGTGCCGGGTCTTCCCGATGGAGCGCACGCTGGATGGCGGCGATCGCCCCAACAGCCACGCCAATGCCCGACAACATCAAGAGCCGTGGTTCGGTGGCCACCACGGAGATCAGCACCACCACGGCGGCCGCCGCCATCGCGGTGACGGCGATCACTCCGGTGGCGCGGGTGCGAAGGGGCGCCCTCTCCCGGGCCGCGGTCTCGCCGGGGGAGCTCCCCGCCGGATGCATCCTGGGAGCGGTCACCTGGGAAATATCGGCTTGCGCCCGGGAGGCTTGAGAGGGTACGCGAATAGGTCGCAGACCTTGCCCGAAACCTGCGGCCGGTGATTGGCGGCGGAGGCGTACCATCCGGGGCCCACCGACCAGGAAGGTTTCAGGACATGGCTCCCGAAATCGGCTCGCCCGCCCCCGACTTCGCGCTGCGCAACATCGAGGGAGAACCCGTCTCGCTCGGGTCCCTCCGGGGGCGCAAGAGCCTGATCGTCTTCATCCCCTTCCCGTTCAGCGACACCTGCCAGGGGGAGCTGTGCCTCATCCGCGATCGCCTCGGTGACCTGGAGGCGCTGGACGCCAACGTCGTGGTGATCACCACCGACACCATCTTCTCGAACCGGGAGTGGTCGAACAAGAACGACTTCGGGTTCGCCGTGCTCTCAGACTTCTGGCCGCACGGCGCGGTGACCCAGGCGTACGACACCTTCGACGAAAAGGCGGGGGCGGCCAATCGCAGCACCTACGTGCTCGATGCCGACGGGGTCGTCCGGGCGATCGTCGCCACCGAGTCCCGCAAGATCGCCCGGGATTTCGACGCCTACGTGGCCGCCCTGGAGCGCATCGGCTAGCGGGAGCCCCCGCCGGGAACGTTCGCCTTGGGGAACTCGCCGGTGACGATGAAGGTCACGTGCTCCGCGATGTTCACCGCGTGGTCGCCGATGCGCTCCATGTACCGGCCCACGCGTGAGAGTTCGAGGGCGGTGTCGAAGCCCAGGTCATCGGATCGCTCGCCGATGGCCCGGTACAGCTGGCCGACCAGGTCGTCCACCTCGTCGTCGGCGACGTTCAACCTCTCACCGGCGCTTGCATCGAGGGCGGCGAGAGCCTCCAGACTCTGCTGGAAGAGGTCGGCGGAGCTGCGCGACATCCTCGCCAGCAGGGAGTGAACGGCCGGCGACAGGGTGTAGCCGTCGCGGCGGACCAGGCCTTTGGCACAGTTGACCGCCAGGTCCCCGCTGCGCTCGATCTCGTAGAGGATCCGCGTGATCGACACCAGGAACCGCAGATCTCCGGCAACCGGCTGCTGGCGGGCGATGACCTCGAAGACGCGGAATTCGAGTGCCGCATACCGCGTGTCGATCTCCTCGTCGGCGGCGATCACGGCCCTGGCGAGATCGAGCCGGTTGTCCAGGAGCGCCTCGGCCGTGCGCCGCGTGTTCTCGAGCACCAGGCCGCCCAGTTGGAGAATCCCGGCCTTGATCTCCTCGAGGCTCTCCCCGAAGTGGTGGCGGACGTCCCGGTGGTCTGTGGTCATGTGCGGTCACCTCCTCAGCCGAAGCGGCCGGTGATGTAGTCCTCCGTCGCCCGCTCCGACGGCTTGGTGAAGATCTTGCCAGTCGAGTCGAACTCGACGAGGCGCCCGGTGCGGGTTCCGGCATCTTTGACATCGACAGTGAAGAAGGCGGTGCGGTCGCTCACCCGTGCAGCCTGCTGCATGTTGTGGGTCACGATGATGATCGTGTAGTCCTTCTTCAGCTCGGTCATCAGCTCCTCAATGCGGACTGTGGCGATTGGATCGAGCGCCGAGCACGGCTCGTCCATGAGCACCACGTCGGGGTTGGTGGCGATGGCTCGAGCAATGCAGAGCCGCTGCTGCTGCCCGCCGGACAGGGTGTACGCCGAATCGCGCAGCTTGTCCTTCACCTCGTCCCATAGGGCGGCGCGGCGTAGGGACTGCTCCACCAGATCGTCCATGTTGCCCTTGAACCCCGCAACCCTGGGGCCGAAGGCGATGTTCTCGTGGATCGACTTGGGGAATGGATTCGGCTTCTGAAACACCATTCCCATGCGACGACGGACCTCGACGGGGTCGATCCGAGGCCCGTACAGGTCGACACCGTGGTAGAGGATCGACCCGGACACCCGCGCAATGTCGATCAGATCATTCATCCGGTTGAAGCAGCGCAACACGGTCGTCTTCCCACACCCGGACGGACCGATGAACGCGGTGATCTCGTTGCGGCGGATGTCGAGCGTGATGTCGTCCACCGCGCGGAACGTGCCGTAATCGACGGCAAGGTGCCGCAAGGCGAAAAGGACGTCGCCCGCGTTGTCCGGCCGTTCGGCCGGAACGTCGATCGTCACCCTCCGGGCCGAGGCGGTAACCGAATGAGAAGCGCCGACGGACGTCGACTCGTCGTCCGGACTGACATTCACGTCGGCACACCCTTCTCGAAGCGATGGCGAAGATAGATCGCGGTCCCGTTGATCAGCAGGAGAACGATCAGCATGATCACGATGAGCGCGGCCGTGAGCGCCCGGAACCCCTCCTGGGGTAGCCGCGACCACGAAAAGACGAGGACCGGCAACGCACTGAATCGACCCTGCAGGGTCTCGATGAAGCCCGAGTCGCCCGTGCTGAAGAAAGTGGTGATCCCTCCCACAAGGAGCAATGGGGCGGCCTCACCGAATGCCCGGCCCATGGAAAGGATGGTGCCGGTGAAGATGCCGGGGGCGGCGACGGGAAGAATGTGGTGACGGATCGTCTGCCACGGAGTCGCCCCCACTCCGATGGCTCCCTCACGGATCGAGGTCGGGACCGCCCGCAGTGCCTCGGCCGTGGTGATGATCACGATCGGCAGGACCAGGATGCCGAGCGTGAGGCCGCCTGCGATCACACTCCGCCCGTCGACGTCGGGGCCGGTGATTCCGCCCAGGAGCTTCACGAAGATGGCCAGCCCGAGGAGTCCATAGACGATCGAAGGCACCCCGGCCAGGTTGCGGATATTGGCGTTGACGATCCTCGTGAAACGGGTGTCGGGGGCATACTCCTCAAGGTAGATCGCGGCACTGATACCCGTGGGAAGGGCCAGGATCCCGGTGAAGACCATGAGCAGCAAGGAGCCGTAGAACGCCTGCCAGATCCCCGCCACCTCGGGATCTGCGGACATCTGTGAGGTCACAAACTCCCCCACCGCCCGGGATCGCCAGACCGGCAGACTCCCGGTGATCACCGTGAACAGCAGCGTGGCGAGAATCGCCATCGCCACGACGAGGGTCGTGACCAACAGGATCGTGAAGAGCGTGCCCCTGACGTCCCGACGCCGCGTCGTGAGCGCCCGGGCAACGGCATCGGGCGCGACCTGGATCGCGGCACTGTTCATGTCAGTACCTCTGTCTCACGCGACGGACGAACCGCTCGGATACGACGTTGAGGGTGAGAGTCACGAGGAAGAGCAGCAGCCCGAGGAAGAACAGGCTTTGGAAGGCGTAGTCGTCGCCGCGTACCCGATCGGACCCAATGGCGAGCGCGGCCATGGCTGCAGTCATGGTCTGTCCGTTGGTCAGCGGATCCCACGAGAAGAGGGAGCCCCCGGTGGCACCGGCAGCGATCGCGACAACCATTGTCTCGCCGACTGCACGCGAGAAGGCGAGGATCAGCGACGCAACGACCCCCGACACCGCGGCTGGGACGACTACCCGGACGCTCGTCGTCATCCTGCTCGCCCCGAGACCGTAGGACGCCTCGCGCAGCGACCGCGGCACTGCCCGCAGAGCGTCTTCCGTGATCGAGGCGACCAAGGGAATCGTGAGGATCCCCACTCCGATCCCGGCAGCGAGCATGTTGAAGCCGGCAATCGCGTCGCCAAAGATGGGCTTGAGAACCGTGGGAGTGATGAAGGTCAATGCGAAGAACCCGAGAACCACACTCGGGATCCCGGCGAGCACCTCGAGGACGGGTTTGACAAGGTGCCGGGTCCGCGAAGAGGCGTACTCCGACAGAAACACCGCCGAGCCCAGACCGAGAGGGGCGGCCACCAGCATCGCGATGCCGGCGACGACCACGGTGCCCGCGAAGAGGGTCGCGATGTCATACAGGCCCCGTCGCGGAAACCAGCCAACGGAGTGGAGCGCCGAGAGGTTGACGTTGCGGATGAACGTCCAGGCCTCCCCAGCCAATGAGGCGATGATGGCGAGGCTGATCACCACTGAGGCCGCCGCCGCCCCGAAGAAGAACCGTCGGATCCGGCGTTCCCGCCGTCGCCTTGAGGGAACTCCGGCAAGGACCGTCGCCATGTCGGGTGTCGTCATCGTCGTTCCTGGTTGTCCCGGCCAAGCCTTCGACGGAGGGAGCAGGTGGCGGGTCGGACACAAGGCGTCCGACCCCCCACCCACGACTCCGCCGGGCGGGTCCATGGGCTCCCCTAGCCGACCTTGCCGACCGTACGGCGCT
>JAZDHM010000180.1:0-2583 GCA_043805935.1 Actinomycetota bacterium | reverse complement strand
GAGCGCGTGGTGCGGTTGGACGCGAGTATCGGCGAGCCCGTGGACCACCGCCAGCGGCCGGGTCCCGATCTTCGCCACGGCATCGATCGGGCGGTGGGCGTCCATGTCGATCCCGAACAGGAGCGCCCACAGTTTCCCGCCGACGGGGGCGCAGCCGGGTCGACGCCCGTCAGGTGCGCGGTGGACGCTCCCGCTCGGGTTCGGGCCGTGGCTCTTGCTCGGGCTCGGGCGCCGGCTCGGGCCGCAGCTCGAACCCCGGCATCGTCCTCCCGGGCGAACCCGGGAACGCGAGGTCCAGCTGAGTCCCACCGGAGGGCGTCGGAGGTGCCATCGCGGCGCGCCGGGTTCGTGGTCTTCGCGCGGCCACGACACCCTCGGCGAGCAGCGTCCCGCCGACAACGGCGGCGAGTCGCTCCGCCAGGGGCCACCACTCGAACGAGTCGGTGATCTGCGAGGCGGGGATCGTGATGAGCCGCTCGGGACGGACGAAGCGGGGGAGGACGTCGTCGAGGATCGCCTCGATCTCGTCCCGGAAGGCATCGCTCGTGCTGCGGATGCCGTCCTCCCGCAGCTCGATGTCCGGCGTCAGGCGGACCACGAGGTCATAGGTCGCGCCCCACGCACGGACGAGCGGCTCGGCCGAGAACCGGTCGGTTCCCCCGCACGCACGGAGGTAGTAGGCGTAGTTGTCGACCACGCCGCGGTCGGTCACGAGGACCTCGGCCTTGGGGGCCAGCTCCAGCTCCTGGCGAACCTGGCTGACGAGCACCCACAGCTGGGCCTCGCCGGTCGCCGTCTCGTTGATCCCGAGGGGGTTGTCGCGCACGACCTCGCGCCCGAACTCGACGGAGCGGCCGGCCCGCTGGATCGTGTGGGCGAACGCGTAGGCGGCGGTCGTCTTGCGGATCCCGTGCGATCCGACGAAGGCGATCTTGGCGCGGCGGGGCCAGGCGGTCACCCGACGAGGGTATCGGGTTCGGCTGGCCGGCGGGGGACCCGGCCGCGTGATCCGTTCGGCTCCAGGGCCGGGCACGTCCAGGGACCGCTCTTCGTCACCGAGGAGTATCAGCGACGCCTCGGAGCGTTCTTCCGCGCCGCATTGGGTTCCCGACGGTGCCGCCCAAGGTCACGAGCCCTCCGGGCCGGCGTACTCTCACGGGAGCGCCGGCGACGCGGAGGGCAGCGTGCGCCGCCGGCCGAAGGGAGCCCGTGATGACCGACCGCGAAACCAGCCAGTCGTCCGTCGACCAGTCGTCCATCGACCGGCCGTCGGCCGACCAGGCCTTTCTCGAGGTGGCGATCGAGCAGGCACGGATCGGACGGGACGAGGGCGGCGTCCCGATCGGGGCGGCCCTCGTCGCCGACGGGCGGGTCCTCGGGGCGGGGCACAACCGGCGGGTCCAGCAGGGGAGCGCGATCCGCCACGGCGAGACCGACGCGCTCGAGGTCGCCGGACGCCTGCCGGCCTCCGTCTACCGCCGGTCCACGATGTACACGACGCTCTCGCCGTGCGACATGTGCACCGGGGCGATCCTCCTCTACGGGATCCCCCGTGTCGTCATCGGGGAGAACCGGACGTTCGTCGGGGGCGAGAACTACCTGCGCTCGCGCGGCGTGGAGGTCGTCAACCTCGATTCGGACACCTGCGTCGAGCTGATGCGCGAGTTCACGGCGAAGCACCCCGAGGTCTGGAACGAGGACATCGGGGAGGCCTGAGTCTCAGGGCCGCCGATTCCGAGAGGTCCGGTCGCTCCATGTCATCTTCCCGACAGGGACAACCCCGGTGGACCGGCGGCCAGGTAGCCCGGCACAGTCCCGGCGTCCCGCGTAACGACCGCGGCCGAAGCTTCCCGCTCGCGTGACGATGCGCCAGCGCCATCACCGATGTCCAGAGACGTTGGGCGCGTAGGTGAAGCCGTCGGACCTGAGGGGTCTGCTGACCTTCGGAGACGGCGGCGAGCCGTCAACGACGCTGGATCATTCGAGACAGTGGAGTTGCGAGCAATCGGGCTTCGCATTCGAGAGCCAGACGTTGTACAGACGACGGAACCCGTCGATCGCCCCGTTCACCGGCTCCCCGGAGTAGTGGCCGCAGGCGACATGGCCCATGGTCGCCTCACAGTGTTCGTGTGTGGCAACGTCATGGGTCCGCACGAAGTACTCGACGTCATGGCGATGAAGCGCCCGTCGGTAGTCAAGTTCGTGGTGGTGCAGCTCGTAGCCGTATTCACCGAGGACCCACGCGCCCCACGCGCCCTGCGCGCCCTGCGCGCCTTGCGTGCCTTGCATGCGCGGGCTCCATCTCTCCCGGAGCACGAGGTCGACATTGCGAGACCGTCGGGGCGCCGGAAGGCGGGTCGCGAGGTCAAGCACGAGGTCTTTCCCGACCTGCTCCCAGGCAACGTCGTCCGCGTCGTCCGGCGGAAGGACCGTCGCGCCGAATCGCTCGGCGGTCTCGATGAGGTCGGCCAGGTAGGTGAGGAGCTCATCTGTGCTCGCCGCGATCATCGGCGAATCACATGAACCCTCTCGGCCAGGTCCTCGTCGGCACCGATGACGACCTTGTGCGTTGACGGTCGGATC
>JAZDHM010000179.1:0-5505 GCA_043805935.1 Actinomycetota bacterium | reverse complement strand
CCCGTCGCAAGAGCCTGCTCGAGTCCACGGGCCTGCCGGGGAAGCTGGCCGACTGCTCGGCGCGCGACCCGAAGGCCAGCGAACTGTTCATCGTCGAGGGCGATTCCGCCGGCGGATCGGCCAAGCAGGCGCGCAACGCCGAGTTCCAGGCGATCCTCCCGATCCGGGGCAAGATCATCAACGTCGAGAAGGCCCGTCTGACCAAGGTCCTCGAAAACAACGAGATCCAGTCCCTGATCACCGCCATCGGCACGGGAATCGGTGACGAGTTCGAGCTAGAGAAGGCTCGGTACCAACGCATCGTCATCCTCACCGATGCCGACGTGGACGGCGCGCACATCCGGACGCTGCTGCTCACCTTCTTCTTCCGGCACATGCCCGATCTGATCGACGCCGGCTATGTGTACGTGGCGCAACCGCCCCTTTATCAGCTGAAGACCGGCAAGGAAGAGGTGTATGCCTACTCGGACGCCGAGCTGGAGGAGATCAAGGCGGGACTCAACGGACGCAAGCCCACGATCCAGCGGTACAAGGGCCTGGGGGAGATGAACGCCGAGCAGCTGTGGGAGACCACCATGGACCCCGACCAGCGGGTGTTCCTCCGGGTGGAGCTCGAGAACGCCGTCCTGGCCGATGACATCTTCCAGACCCTGATGGGCGACGACGTCGAGGCGAGGCGGACTTTCATCCAGCGGAACGCCAAGGACGTCCGGTTCCTGGACTTTTGAGATGACGCCGCAATGCGCACTGCGCAACACGCACCACGCGACAAGCCAGACCCGCGTCTCTGACGCATTGCGCATTGCGTATTGCGGCGACCCGGAGGGTCGCTCATGACTGACGATCGCGATGCCCGCATCGAGTTGATCGACATCGAGCAGGAGGTCAAGTCCTCCTTCCTCGAGTACGCCATGTCGGTCATCGTGTCGCGCGCCCTGCCGGACGTCCGCGATGGGCTCAAGCCGGTGCATCGGCGGATCCTCTACTCCATGTACGACTCGGGGAGCCGGCCGAACGCCCCCTTCCGCAAGAGTGCCCGGGTGGTCGGCGACGTGATGGGGTGGTTCCACCCGCATTCCGGGGACGCCATCTACGACGCCATGGTGCGGCTCGGCCAGGAGTTCGCCACCCGGTACCCGCTCATCGAGGCGCAGGGGAACTTTGGCACGGTCGACGATCCTCCGGCGGCGATGCGGTACACGGAGGCGAGGCTCGAGCAGCTCGCCATGCACATGCTCGACGGCATCGACGAGGAGACGGTCAACTTCGAAGACAACTACTCGGGGGAGCGCCAGGAGCCGACGGTGCTGCCGGCGCGGTTCCCCAACCTGCTCGTCAACGGCTCGACCGGGATCGCCGTGGGGATGGCCACCAACATCCCTCCACACAATCTGTCGGAGATCATCGACGCCACCATTCACCTGATCAAGAACCCGGATGCGACCCCTGAGGACCTCCTCCAGTTCGTCAAGGGCCCGGACTTCCCAACAGGCGCATTCATCGTCGGGACCAGGGGCGCCCGCGAGGCGCTCCTGACGGGCCGCGGCTCGGTGAAGATGCGCGCCGTCACCGAGGTGGAGGAGGTGCGCAAGGGGCGCACCGCCATCGTCGTGACCGAGGTCCCGTACCAGGTGTCGCGCGACCGGATCATGGAGAAGATCGCCGAGCTCGTCCGCGACAAGAAGATCAACGGCGTGGCTGACCTGCGCGACGAGAGCGACCGCAAGGGCACACGGTTGGTCGTCGAGCTCAAGCGGGAGGCGGTACCCCAGGTCGTCCTCAACCAGCTCTTCAAGAACACCCAGCTGCAGGAGAGCTTTGGCGTCAACATGGTCGGCCTCGTGGACGGTGTGCCCCACACACTGAACCTCGCTCAGTTGGTGGGGTACTACGTCGATCACCAGATGGAGGTGGTCGAGCGGCGGACCAAGTTCCGCCTCGGGAAGGCGGAAGCCAGGGCTCACATCGTCGCCGGTCTGCTCATCGCCCTGGACAACATCGACGCCGTCGTGAAGATCATCAGGGGCTCGGAGGACTCCGACGCCGCCAAGGCGACCTTGATGAAGCGGTTCAAGCTGTCGGACATCCAGGCGACCCACATCCTCGACATGCCGCTGCGCCGCCTCACTGCCCTGGAGACCGGCAAGCTGCGCGAGGAGTTCGAGGAGCTGCAGAAGCTGATCAAGTATCTCACCGGGTTGCTGAAGAGCCCGGCGAAGCGCCGCACCCTCATCGCCGACGAGCTGAGCGAGATCAAGTCGAAGTTCGGAGACACGCGTCGCAGTCGCTTCGTCCCCGACGACGGCGACATGACCCTCGAGGACCTGATCGCCGACGAGGAGATCGTGGTCACCGTCACCGGCAACGGGTACGTCAAGGCCGTCAACGCCTCGGCCTACCGCAGCCAGGGAAGAGGTGGCCGGGGGGTGAAGGCGGAGAAGCTGCGCGAGGACGACGTCATCACCCATGTGGTTCACACCACCGCCCACGCCTATCTGCTGTTCTTCACCAATCGGGGCAGGGTCTATCGGATCAAGGCACACGAGCTGCCGCGCAAGGAGCGGACGGCCAAGGGCGTCCTGGCGCAGTCGGTCATGCCACTCGGCCCCGACGAGAAGATCGAGGCGGTCATCGACACCCGCGACTACGAGACGTCGCGGTATCTGGTGATCGCCACCAAGGGCGGCCAGGTCAAGAAGACGGAGTTCAAGGAGTACGAGAGCCGCAACGCCACCCTGGTCGCCATTCGGCTGCAGGCGGAAGATGAGGTGGTCGCGGTGCGGACCACCATGGGTCGAAACGACGTGCTCCTGTTCACCTCCCAGGGCCAGGGGATCAGGTTCAAGGAGACCGAGCTGCGAGCGATGGGCCGGGACACCCAGGGGGTGCACGGCATCCGTCTGCGGGAAGGCGACCGGGTCGTCTCGGCGGCCTCGAGCCAGGATGGCGACGAGGTGCTCCTCCTGACGACCGGCGGATACGGCAAGCGCACCAAGCTCTCGGAGTTCCGGCGCCAGCAGCGGGGCGGCGTGGGGGTCAAGGCGATCAAGCTCACCCGGGTCAGGGGCACGCTCGTGGCCGCTCGCACCGTGTCCCCCAAGTCGGAGATCTTCGTCACCTCGACCGACGGCGTCGTGATCCGCACCCCGGCGGACACGATCTCACGCCAGAAGCGTGACGCTTCGGGGGTGAAGGTGATGAGCGCCGCGGAGGGTGCCGAGATCTCGGCATTCGCGTTGGTCCCGCCGGAGGCGAACGGGGACGAGTAGGCAGCCGTGAGCGGTGAGCCATGAGCAGGACTTCCACGACCAGCCGGTTGTGACAGGGCCACTTGGAAAGACAATCCACGTGATAGCGGTGGCTCTCGGTAACCTTCCGTGGGTCACGCGAGGAGCGCCATGGCCGTTCAGCGAGTCCGCCGAATCATCCGGAAAATCGATCCGTGGACCGTGCTCAAGGTCTCTATGGTCTTCAACGCGATCATGGCACTCGTCTTCGTGCTCGGCACCGTGATCTTCTGGTCGATCTTCGTGAATGCCGGCATCCCGGAGAAGATCAACGACCTGGCGCTGCTCGTCGGTCTCGAGAATGGGATCAACCTCGACGGCGCCGTGTACTTCCGGATCGTCCTCCTGCTCTCGGTGATCGGGACCATCCTGGTGACCGGATTCCTCACTCTCGGTGCAGTGATCTACAACCTGATCTCCGACCTGGTCGGGGGGATCGAGGTGATCGTCCTCGAGGAGACTGCCGCTCCCCAGATGGCCCGTCCTCGGGTGACGCTGCCGACGAATCGCCGTCCGGCGACCGCCCCCGTTCGCCGGCGGGGGATCATCCCGGCGCTCCGCTCTGCGGTCCGCCCCAAGGCGAGCCCGGTGGAGCAGCCCGCCGAGGCAGAGCCCGAGTCCGAGGTCGAGCGGACGGCATAGGCGACGGCGAAGCCGGCAGTCTCCAGTTTCCAGTCTCCAGTCTCCAGTTTCCAGCAAGAGCGCTGAGCGGCACCGTAGAGGCGTCCTCCGGTGACGGGCGACGGGTGACGGGTGACGGGCGACGGGCGATTCGTGAGTTCTAGCGGGTAGCGGGCAGCGGGTAGCGATCCGTTCTGGGTCTCTCTTGCTGGAAGCTGGCAGCTGGCAGCCGGTAGCCGCTCTTCGCTATTCCGTAAACGCTGCCACGCCGAGACCCACGCGCAGCGCAGCGGAGAGATACGCCTCAGGGGCGTCGCCTGGTCGGTGCAGGCCGGGGCCGAACCCTCCGGCCAGGACGGCGAGCGTGCCGGCGGCAAGGGCGATGCCTTCGAGATGTCCGCGGTGGTCGGCGACCCCGACGACGCGCTGCACCAACTCGCCCGCGACCCGGCCCCTCACAGTGGCGACCGCCCCTGCCCACTCACCGGTAACCGGCACCTCGATCCGATCGGGGGATCGGCCGACGAGACGGCCCCAGCGGCCTCCCACGGGGTTGGGGAACGCCGCCGCCCGCCCGCGGTGGAGTGGTTTGCCGGGAACCGTCCAGGCCACGGTGACGGCGACGGCCTCGTCAGTGCGGGCGACCTCGTGGGACGCCAACGACGCGGCGATCGACGACACCGATCCCGAGCCGATCAAGAGCGTGAGGCCGGCTGCTGCGTACCGGCCCCCGAGTTCGGGATCGACCGCGTCGGCGGTGAGCACGCAGGGGATGCCATCGTCGAGGGCGATGCCGGCGAAGGCGGACGCCGCGTCGACGTCGTCGGTGGCCAGGACGTCAAACCCCTTCAGCTCGCGGATGGCGATCGTCCGGCGATCGGCGACGTGAGATCCGTCGTTGCCGTAGAGACCGAGAGCCGCGAGATCGCGTTCGGCGAGGAGGATCCGCCCGGCGCGACGGCCGGCGTCCCCGACGGCATGAAGGGCGATTCTCAAGAGCTTCCAGCTTCCAGCTTCCAGCTTCCTGCCCGAAGGCGCACTGAACGCGCAACGCCTCGCCGTCTTGCGGGCGACGGGCGACGGGCGACCGGTGGCCTCACACCGGCTTCCACGTTCGGCTTTCGGATGGGGTGTCGTCGGAGCGGCGGCGGAGGAGGGCCAAGGCGGCGAGGGCGACAGCGGCAGCGACGAGCAGGATCCGGTTCCGCTGCGGCATGAGGCAATAAGTGTAGAGAGGATGCGCTTGGTCGGGGAAGGTGACTCGCAATGCGCAAGACGCAATACGCGATGCGCAATGCGCAATACGCAAGACGCGATGCGCAAGACGCAATGCGCAATGCGCAATGCGCCATGAGACACTCCAACGGGGAACGGGTCACGGGGAACGGGTAACGGGTAACGGGCAACTCTCTTACTGACGACTGACTACCCTGCACCCTGCCGGCCAAGAGCCGGAGACGCGACGGCCAGCGAAGTCCGGTTGGATCCCGGCACTGTCCCGCAACCGTGAAGCCCCTTCGGGGGACGAGTCGGGACGCCTGACGTCGGGTCGGATTGGACGCCTTCGGAGGAAGGGTGGCCAGCCGTCCGGCTCCCA
>JAZDHM010000178.1:0-5400 GCA_043805935.1 Actinomycetota bacterium | reverse complement strand
GGCGGCCAGGCCGGCGAACCACCCGACCACCACCCCGATCACGGCCGTGCCGATCGCCAGGGCGAGCTTGTCCCCCTGGCCGAACAGGGCGATGGCGAAGTCCTTGAGGAGCGGGGGCGACCAATCGATCACCTGGCTGCCTACGGCTGCCATCGGTGACGGGACCGAATCGAACAGGCCGCCGGCCAGCTCGGCGACGCCGAGGGCGACCGCGGCCGCCACTGCGCCGGAAAGTCCGGCGAGCCTTCTCCCCTCCCTGTGCATGCCCGCACAACGTAGCCTTCGCAGGAGGCGTTCCCGGTAGCCTCTCGGCTCGGAGGATGGCGTCATGGTCCAGGAGTCGCCGGAACTGCGAGCGGTCGTGCAGCGATGGCTGGCCGCCGTGCAGAACAAGGACGCCGCCGCGCTCCGGAACCTGTTCTCGGAGTCTGCCTACCTGCGTTACATCGGCTCGGATGAGGCCGAGGTGTGGTCCGGCCCCGGAGTGCGCACCGCGTATCCGCGACACGCCGCCGAGCTTCCCGGGTTCAAGGTAGACCCCGAAGTCGTGGAGGCGTTCGAGGAGGGCACCGTGGGGTGGGCGACCCTCATCGGCAAGGCGAGCTTCGAGGACGGCGCCGAGCCGGTGATTCGCATGACGTGGGTGTGCACGCTCGAAGCGGGAGCCTGGCGCATCATCCAGACCCACGTCTCGGTCCCGGTCCCCAACTTCCAGCTGATCGGGCACGAGCTGACGTCGGGCCTCGAGGCACTGCTCGCCTCACTCGACGCCGATACCGCCGGTGGCTCTGAGGGGACGGTGACGATCATGTTCACCGACCTCGAGGGCTCCACCGAGCTGTCCGAGGTGCTCAACGACACGACCTGGGCGGGCCTGATCCAACGGCATCACCGGGCGGTGGCGGATGCGGTGGAGGCCGAGGGCGGACGTGTCATCAAGACGCTCGGTGATGGGACGATGGCCACCTTCGACTCGGCCCGGGGAGCCCTTCGTTCGGCCCTCGCGATTCAACGGGCCGCCGCCGACACCGGGGCATCGGTGCCGCTGCGGGTGCGCATCGGCGTCCATACCGGCGACGTGGTCCGGACGAGTGGGGACTACCTCGGCCACGCGGTCAACAAGGCCGCCCGCATCGCCTCGGCAGCGGCCGGAGGCCAGACGATGGTGTCACAGGTGACCCGCGAGTTGGTCGGCTCCGCGGACGAGTTCGCCTTCGGGGAGCCTTGCTCGTGCAGCCTGAAGGGCCTCGACGGCCCGCACGTGCTGGTCCCGCTCATCGAGTGACCGCCCGTCGCCTGCGCCGGTTCGCCGCGGTGCTGATCCTCCTCGTCCAGGCGGCACTGGTCGTCCGTGCCTACGCCGCCCCGGTCGACGTGTTCGGGTTTCAGATGTTCCCCGAATCGAGCGATTGGAGTGTCCGCGTCTTCCGGGTCACCTCGGACGGAGGACGCGTCGACGTGGGCGACCCCTGGCCCGGGGGATACCGGTGGTCCGAGCTCGTCGCCGGTTCCGGACTCGAGGAGCCGTCGGGCCGGCATCCTGCCGACTACGGGACGGAGGCCAGCCTCCACTTCCTCCAGGGTGCCCTCGATTGGGTCGCCGGGCACACGCCCCTCGACACCCTCACCGTCAGGCTCGTCGCCGAAGTCGACCTGTGGCCGAACGGCCGGGGGCCCGACCACCTCGTGCTGACGAGCGTGACCCGATGATCGACCGCCTCCGAGCCTGGAACGCCTCGCTCGATCAGAGCCTCGACCCGAGGGCCCTCGCCCTGCTGCGCATGGCGGTGGCGCCGCTGGTGATCTGGCACCTCCAGCCGTCGTTCGCCGAGACGACCGCCGACCATTACAGGCTCCCGTACGCCTCGTGGTACCCGACGGCGACCCCGGAGATTCGCCGGGTCATCCTGTGGCTGACGGTCGCCGCTGCCATCGCCGTGTCGGTCGGGCTGGCCACCCGTGTCGCCGCCTGGGCGACCGCGGTCGGTGTGGGATGGAACTTGTTCCTCTCCCAGACCTACTACCACCACAACCGGGCGTTCCTGCTGATCCTGCTCGTCGGAGTGGCGGTGCTCCCTACCGGAGGACGGCTCTCCCTCGACCGGCGGCTGCACACCCCGGCACCCTTGTCCCTGGGGCGAGGACGCCGCCTGGCGCTCACCGTCCTGCGAGTCGAGGTCGCCCTGGTCTACCTGGCGTCGGGCACCTCCAAACTCCTCGACCCGGATTGGTGGGGAGGGACCGTGACCTTGATCCGCGTCGAACGGTATGCGGCCGATCTCGCCGCGGGTGGCCTCCCGCGATGGGCGATCGACCTGCTCATCTCGCCGGGATTCCACCAATGGGCCGCCAAGGCGATCATCCTCACGGAGCTCTTCATCGGCGCCGGGTTGCTGTGGCGACGTACCCGCCTGGGAGCCGTGTGGGTCGCGATCATGTTCCATGCCGCGATCGAGGCGACCGCCAGCGTGCAGGTGTTCTCGGCGGCGGCCCTGTGCGCCCTGGTGATCTGGGTGACCCCGACGTCGCACGACCGGCTGCTCCGCCTCGGTGCCGACTGCCACCGAGTCACGGCCGACCTCGTCCGACGGCTGGATTGGGCCGGACGGTTCACCATCGGACACCACGACGGGAAGGGCTGGAAGGTGGTGGACCGCGATGGCTCGCTGCGGCGCGGGGCGGCGGCGCGTTGGTTCGTGCTGTCGCGCCTTCCACTCACCTTCCCGACGGCGGCACTGATCCGCCCCGATCGACGCGCCTACCCTGCCGATGTCGGGGCGAGGGACTCCGACGTGGAGGTGCCAGCATGACGGTCCGCCCCGAGCCCGAGATCCCCGTCTGGAAGACCCGCCGCTTCCGGCTCCTCGCCCTCTTCGGTTCCCTGGCCGTCCTGGCCCTGATCCTGATCCTGCAGAATTTCGACACGACCGAGGTTCAGTTCCTCTTCTGGACGGCGCGCGCTCCCCTGGCGTGGGTGCTGGTCACCTTCATGGCGCTGGGCGCCGGTGTCGAGGTCCTCATCCGCCTTCTGGTGCGCCGGCGGCGCGCCAAGCGTGCCGAGGCGATGCCCCGGCGCGACGAGGAAGAAGAGCGCTAGACCCGGGGGGTCGGGAAGAGGCCGGGCGCCTCCCTGCCGGTCACCGACGGCTCGCCCCAGGTGTCGTGGTACCAGACGTGGCGCAGCATCAGCCGGGCCTGCTCGATCCAGCCGCCGAGCACCTTGCGGCTCGGGACCCGCTTGACCAGCCGTTCGACCGCCGCCGCGATCTCGATCTCTCCGTCGAGCTCGATCGGGTTGCGGGTGCTGAGGTCGACGATGCTGTGCACGCCCGCACGGGCCAGGAGACGCGCGTAGTCGTCGTCGATGCCCTTCACCCGCATCAGATCGACCCGGTGCACCCAGTCCGTGATCCGGTTGAGGCTGATCCGAGTCTGGTGAGCGATCTGCTTGCGACCGTCGGGAGTGCTTCCCCACTTGAGCAGTCCCTCGGTCCCGCGCACTCCCGCGGCGTGGAGGCGCTCGATCTGCTGTTCACTGATTCCCTTGAGTTTCTCGAGGCTGGCCATGCGGTCTCCCATCCGGTGGTGCCAGGAAGCTACCGACAGGAAGGGTAGATGCCCCGCCCACACCCCCGCGGCGGAATCAGACGGCCCAGCGCTGCTGTTCGGCCGCGGGATCCGGTTCGTACGGCCGTTCCTCGTCGTCGAAGAGAGCCGGGGACTGCCTGAGCGGCCCGAAGATCACATGGGAAATGGCATAAGGGCCATCGGTTCCCCAGAGATCGGCGATGCCGACGGCCCGGGCGAGGTCGTGGTTGCAGCGCCCCCGTTCGCAGGCGGCGTAAGGATCGAGGTGCGTTGTCTCCACGCACGTCGCATCGGCATTCGGCGGAGATCGCTTGACTAGTTACCCGACACCCGACACCCACCCGGCTCTTGCTGGCAGCTGGTAGCTGGAAGCCGGAAGCCGGAACTCCTTAGTACCCGATCTCGTGGAGGCGTTCGTCGTCGATGCCCAGGTGGTGCGCCATCTCGTGAAGGACGGTCTTGCGGATCTGGCGGCGAAGCCGGCTCGGGGGAAGCCGCAGGGCGAGGTGGGGACCCATGAAGATGGTGATCCGATCGGGCGCCACCCCCGAGTAGTGGCCCGCCCGGTCGTGGAGGTTCACCCCTTCGTAGAGCCCGAGGAGCGTGCCCTCGCCGTAGCGGGCATCCTGTTGCGGTGTCGGCCAGTCCTCCACGACCACGGTGAGGTTGTCGACGGCCTCCACGACCCACGGCGGCAGGTCCTCCAGGGCCTCGTCGACCAGCCGCTCGAACTCCTCGCGGGTCATGAGGGAAGGATACGACCGCTACAATCCCGTCTCCTCCGGGCGCTTAGCTCAGCGGGAGAGCGCTGCCTTCACACGGCAGAGGCCACTGGTTCAATCCCAGTAGCGCCCACCAGCGCTCGTCTTCCACTCGGTTCGATTCCTCCCCGGAATCGAACCTCGCCCCCCACCGCGTCACTTCCCCCCGCCTCACACCGTCCACCGCACCTCGCGACGCCACCACCGCAGGAGTCCCCCCACCGGGGGCGAGGGTTCAATCCCAGTAGCCCCCACCAACGCTCGCCTCGGTTCGCACCGGCCATTGCCTCCACCCACGCGGACCAACGCCTCTTAGCCTCGATGTTCCGCTCCGCCATCGTGGGGGCATGATCCTGTTGGTCCACGCCCTTCGTCGGCACCATGCCGGCGTGGTCGGCGCCCGAGGGCATCGCCTGGCAGCCGACTCGATGCGCGAGGTCGTGTTCGGGGTGGAGGACGGCACGGTGCAGAACATGGCGCTGGTGGCCGGGATGGTGGGAGCCGCCCTCTCCAACCGGATCATCGTGATCGCCGCGGCCATCAACGCCATCTCCGGCGTGCTCTCCATGGCGATGGGCACCTACCTCTCGTCGAAGGCGGAGCGCGACGTGGCGCTCGCCCGGGGAGAGCCCGGCCCGGGTCACTGCACACCGGAACGCGATGCCGTCGTGATGGCCGCGGCCTACGCCGGTGGGGCACTCGTCCCGCTGCTTCCGTTCGCCGTCGGCCTCCCCCGGGTCGGCGCCCTGTGGACGTCGATGGCCATCGCGGCGGCGACCCTGTTCACGCTGGGTGTCGCCAAGGCAGTGGCGAGCCACCAGGCCCGGGTGAGAGCCGGAGCGGAGATGCTGTTGCTCGCCTCGGCGGCCGGGCTCCTCGGCTACGGCCTGGGAATCCTGGCCAGGGTGGCGTTCGGCGTCGCCGTCTGAGGGCAGACACGATCCGCGGTCGTGGCTACCGTGTGGCCGCTCGTCGTCGTGGTAGGCGCACCAGGAGGAACCCGTGACGCTGTTCGACACGCTCAAGCTGATCCACGTCCTCGCCGGCATCG
>JAZDHM010000177.1:0-25633 GCA_043805935.1 Actinomycetota bacterium | reverse complement strand
CTGGGCCGAGCTGCGGAACCCCAGGTAGCTCGGGATGGCGATGCCGACCAGCACTCCGATGATCATGACGACGACCAGCAACTCGATCAGCGTGAATCCCTCGTCCGAACGGGCTCCACCTCGGATTCGATCGAACATCATCCCCCTTGGCTCTGGATCGCCCCGAGGCGATCCGGGGCAGGGATCATCGGCGGGGAGGGCGCATGCCTGAACTCGTTTGAAGTCGGGGCGATGCGTCGGAGTGAGCCCGGCGTGACGGTCTTCTTCCCCTCACCCTGATCTTGGTGCCCCCTGATCCACGACGGTCCGCCGCCCCAGGCTCTGAAGGCTTCCGCCTCTGGCGACCGCGGATCTCGGCGACGACGGTGGGAGTCGATGCATTCGATCGACGCCGCCGGTGAGGCCATCGGCACCGCGCACTTCTTCGACCGCATCCTCAACCTCCGCGACCTCGGCGGCTTGAGGACCACCGACGGCCGCAAGGTTGCCCGCGGCCGCCTCTACCGCTCGGGCACGCTCCACGACCTCACGGAGCAAGACGGCGCCGCTCTCGCCGCCCTCGGCATCCGAACCGTGCTTGACCTTCGCTCTGATTGGGAGCGCAGGGGCCAGCCCTGTGCGGCTCCGATTCTGGTCATCGCCGCGCCCATGGTGGACGATCGCACCGTCATGTCCATCCACGCCCGATTCGACTCAGCGACCATCACGAGCGAGGAACTCGAGGATTGGTGGAATCTGACGCGGGTCTTCCAAGCTCCCCAAGAGCACATCGCCTCCCTCAAGGTCGTGTTCGACACGCTGCTCGCCGCCGGCCCGGACGACGCCGTCCTGTTCCACTGCCGAGGCGGCAAGGACCGTACCGGGCTTGTGGCCGCGTTCGTGCTCGACGCGCTCGGCGTGACCTGGGAGGACATCGTCGCCGACTTCCTGCGCAGCAACCTCCCCGCGGATGACGAGCACATGGCGGAACACCTCGCCCCGATCGTCGCCGCCCTCGGGCCGAACACTCTGAGCGACGAGGCGATCGCCTCACTGACCAGCGTCAAGCCGGAGTGGCTCGAGGCGCTGTTCCACGAGATCGGCGAGAGGTACGGGTCCGTGAGCCGGTACCTCACCGATCACGTCGGGATCGGGGCGCACGGCCTGGCACGTCTGCGAGTGCTGTACCTGGAGCCTGCCTCGAGGTGAGCGGTTCGTCTCACCTCGAGCGTTCGACGAGCGACCGGGTCGGCGTACTCTGACCGGGCATGACGGAGTCTGATGCAGACCCCGGTGAGGAGAGGGGAAGACCGTGAAGCCGCACGTAAGCGTCATCACGCTTGGGGTGAGTGACCTCACTCGGGCGAAGACGTTCTACCGCGACGGTTTGGGCTGGCCGATCCTACAGGAGCAGGGGGCGTGGGTCAGCTTCAGTCTGGGCGACGGCTCGTCCGCGCTGGGCCTCTACCCGTGGCAGGCCCTCGCCGATGACGCCGGGGTGCCGGCCGACGGCAGCGGCTTTCGCGGGATCACGCTCTCCTACGTCGTCGCCGCGGAGGGCCGAGTCGATGCGGTGCTCGACGAAGCGGCGCGCGCTGGTGGACAGATCGTTCGACCGGCCCAGCGGGGGCCGTGGGGCGGATACTTCGGCTACTTCGCAGATCCGGACGGCTACCTGTGGAAGGTCGCCCTGTCCTCCGGGGACGAACCGTTCACCGCCGAGTAGCTAGCCGGGCGGTGACGGACGGATCACGCCCTAGATGTCATTCCTGATGAGGTCCTCGGCGGACTCTCGACGGACCACCAAACGGGCATCGCCGGCTCGGACGAAGACAACGGCCGGACGCGGCATCTTGTTGTAGTTGGAACCCATCGAATGTCCGTAGGCCCCGGTCACCGGGGTCGCCAGCACGTCGCCCACAGTCACGTCGGTCGGCACCAGCCCGTCACGGACCAGCATGTCGCCCGACTCGCAGTGTTTCCCCACCAAGCGGATCGGCATGGGTCTGTCGGCAGCGACCGCTCGCGGCAGGAACGTCTCGTATCCGCTGCCATAGATGATCGGGCGCGGATTGTCGCTCATGCCGCCGTCAACGGCAACGTAGGTGCGAGTTCCCGGTATGTCCTTGATGCTGCCGACCGTGTAGAGGGTGACCGCACCTGAGGCCACGATCGCCCGGCCCGGCTCCGCCCAGAGCGTCGCCTCGACATTCAGCGTGTCGGCAACCGTCCGCAGCGTCGTCGCCCACTCGGCGATCGTGGGAGCGGTCTCCCCTTCGATGTAGGGGACGCCGAGGCCGCCCCCGATCGCCAGTTCGGGCAGGCCGAACGGAGCTGCGAAGCCGGCGATGACTCCGAGCGCCTCGGCGAACGACTCGGCGCGAAAGATCTGCGACCCGATGTGGATGTGTAGGCCCCGTACGTCGAATGCCGGTGACGCCAGGGCCCGCTGGATAGCGCGGCCGGCGTCACCGTTCCCCACGGTGAATCCGAACTTGGAATCCTCCTGTCCGGTCGCCACGTACTCGTGAGTGTGGGCATTGACTCCCGGGGCCACCCTGAGGAAGACCGCCGGCACCGGGTGCCCGGCATCCACCAGTGTCTCGATCCGATCCATCTCGTCGAAACCGTCCACCACGAGGCGACCCACCCGGTTGTCGAGAGCCATCTCGAGCTCGCGCCACGATTTGTTGTTGCCGTGGACAACCAGTCGCTCCGGAGGCACTCCCGCCTTCAGCGCGACGAACGCCTCGCCCTCGGTGGCGACATCGACGCGCAAGCCCTCCTCATGGGCCAAACGGGCCATGGCCAGGCAGAGGAACGCCTTCGACGCGTACACGGCACCGTCGCCGAAGGCTGCCACGGCCTGGCGGCACCGTTCCCGCAGGTGGTCCTCGTCGTACACGAACAGCGGGGTCCCGAAGTCTGAGGCGAGGCCGATGGTGTCGCACCCGGCGATCGTCAGATGCCCGCTCGCGCCGATGGCGGAATTGTCGGGCAGCAGTTCCCAAGGCAGCGCGGACATGACCGGCGATGGTATCGGTCGGGGATCAGGGAGTCGGTGGATTCGGGCCCTCGAGCCGACGGTCGACGTGATCCTCCACTCGGCCGGAGCCCGGCCTTGCCCCTGCCCTAGGGATGGTCTACTCCGTAGTGCTCCCTGCTGCCGCAGACACCGCAGGTGACTCGGCCATCGGCGAGGCCCCAACTCCAACCGCTGAGATCAGGCGGCTCGATCCCGAGGGTCGTGAGGATCGTGTTGATCTGGCTGCGGTGATCGGTGCTGTGGTGAACCAACTGAACGAGGATCACGGCACCATCGACGTCCGAGGGTCGTTCAGACGAATCGACGCGGACCTTCCGGTCGGCCGCCTCCACGGCGAGCCGGGCGAGCGCGGCTCCAGTGGTCCGGGCGAGCTCGGCGAGGCGGTCGAATCCCGGCCAGGGTTCATCGGGCTTGATCCGGACCATCCCGGTGGCGCCGAGGCGAATGGCGTAGCCGATCTCGGCCCCGACGATGTGGCGGAGGGTGTCCCTGATCGATCCGTAGGTCCCCACGGCGGTGGCGTCCAGCTGCGGGTCGGTCAGGGGACGACACGCCTCGATCAGGGTCAGTGTCGCCCACTCGTTCTGCCGGTAGAAGTCGGGGATCAGGTCGGCCATGGCGGAAGACACTACGCCACTTCGGCGCGGCGGTGCTCGTCGCGGCCTTGGCGAGCCATCACTCTCTGCAGCGGGCGACAGGTTCAACCTGAGTCGGGCTTGGAACCGTCCGAGGACTTCGACCGGTCGGTGCCAGATCGTGAAGCAGCGTCACCGTCACCACCCCGTCGGTAGACGGAACTCTGCTTCTTGCTGAGGCGCGTGTGCTTCGGGCACTCCGCAACGGACCCCGGTTTCCATTTGCCGTTACAGAGGTGGCTTGTCGTAATGGCCTCCTGGATCAGGCCGGTGTGAACCGGCCGAAGAGCGGCCATGGTACCGCTTGGTCCCTGTCCACCGGTCAAAGCGCCCAAGATGTTGAGTCCGCCGACGAGGATTCCCACGAGGAGAACCCGGCTCCCAGGAGCATCCTGTCCTCGACCCGACAGAGCTGAGCAATTGGCCGGTTGAGACGTGAGATCGAGGCGCTCGACTCCCGGTGGCGGAGTCCCTCGTGTTGCCGTCGCCGGGATGGTCGAGGCCGGTGATCAGTCTAGGTCGACACGACCATAACCCTCGGGTATAGTCAGGGTCATACCGACCAAAACCAGGGATCCGGGTGTTCCCGCCGACTACGACCCGTCGCAGTTTCCGGCCTTCGCGGTGACCGTGGACGTCGTGATCCTGACCATGTCCGAGGGCACCCTTCACGTGCTCCTCGTGCGCCGTGGCCAGGCGCCCTTCGAGGGCATGTGGGCGATTCCGGGCGGGTTCAAGCGCCCCACCGAGACGTTGCACGAGGCGGCAAAGCGTGAGCTGGTGGAAGAGACCGGCGTCGATGCCGCCGCCTTGCTGACCCAGTTCGGGGCTTACGGCGATCCCGAGCGCGACCCTCGGATGAACGTCGTGACGATCGGCTACCTGGCGGTAGTGCGTGATACCGGAACGATCGTGGCGGGCACGGACGCAGCAGACGCCTGCTTGGTTCCGGTGTCCGATGTGCTCAACGAGAGGATCGAGCTGGCGTTCGACCATCCGCGGATCGTGCGCGATGCGATCGAGCGCGTTCGCGTCGAGCTCGAGGTCTCGGGCATTGCGACTGCATTCGTCGGGTCCACCTTCACCCTGGCCGAGCTGCGGGCCGTGTACGAGGCGATCTGGGGCGTCCAGCTCGACGCGGCCAATTTCCGCCGCAGCATCGTCGCCGATCGGGGCTGGGTGATCCCGACGGGTCGACGGGCTCGCCCCGGATCGGCCGGGGGCAGGCCTGCCGAGTTGTATCGCGCCGGGCGGGCTTGGCGAGACGGCGGCCCGATCCACCGCATTCCACGAACCGAGAGGAAGAAGCCATGAGCGACCGGATGCGGGCGGCGGTCTACACGAGGTATGGGCCTCCGGAGGTGGTTCGGGTCGAGGAGGTCGACCGCCCCATCCCGGGCGACACCGACCTGCTCATTCGGGTTCACGCCACGACGGTGAATCGGACGGACTGCGGCTATCGGGGAGGCAAGCCGTTCCTGATCAGGTTCTTCAGCGGGCTCCGCCCCCGGGTGAGAGTGCTGGGCACCGAGTTCGCCGGTGAGGTGGTGGCGGTGGGGAGCGCGGTCACCGCTTTCCAGGTGGGTGAGCGGGTGTGCGGTTACTGCGAAGGGCCGTTCGGTGCACACGCCGAGTACCTCAAGATCGCCGAGTCCCGGTTCTTGGCGCACATCCCCGCGGGCTCCGGCTTCCTCGACGCCGCCCCCAGCACTGAAGGGTCGCACTACGCCCTGGGGATGATGCGCTCCGCGGGGGTGACCACCGGTAGCGACGTCCTGGTCTATGGCGCTACCGGGGCGATTGGGTCGGCGGCGGTGCAGATCGCCAAGAGCCTCGGCGCCACGGTCACAGCCGTCTGCCCGACCGCGCATGTCGAGCTGGTGCGCGGACTCGGACCCGACAAGGTGGTCGACTACCTCACCGAGGACTTCACGAAGGACGACCGGCGCTACGACCTCGTGCTCGACGCGGTCGGAAAGAGCACGTTCGGCAGGTGCCGGCGTCTTCTCAAGCCGGGCGGGATCTACGTCTCATCGGACTTGGGGCCGTTCGCGCAGAACCCCTTCCTGGCGCTGATCACTCCCCTCTTCAAGGGCCGCAAAGTCATGTTCCCCGTCCGTGGCCGCGACCCGGAGGGGCGGACGATCCTCAGGCGTCTCATCGAATCGGGAGAGTTCAGGCCGGTGATCGACAGGCGGTATCGACTGGAGGAGATCGTCGAGGCGTACCGCTACGTCGAGACGGGCCAGAAGATCGGCAATGTCGTGGTCAGCCTCTAGGACCTTCGATCATGAGGTCGACCACCGGCGCTGCGCCCGCCATCACGTGGTGCGCTGCGTGGCTCGAGCGGCCGGCCTCACGCCTTAGTCGAAGGCGCCGAAGATGTTGAGTCCGCCAAGGAGGATGCCCACGATGAGGAGCAAGGCTCCCAGCAGCATCCTGTCCTTGAGCAGATAGAGGACCCCGACGATGATCAAGACGATGCCGATGACCCAGACCGTCGGAACGGTTGCTGAGGCGAGAACCAGGTACTTCAACATCAAGATCCTCCTTGTGACGAAACTCGCTTGTTCTACGGACACCTGAGCGCCATCAGTTGGCCGCGGTCGTGATAGTTGGCCTAGCGCCGCCTGCTGAACCGAAAGCCGCCAAAGACGACGAGCAGGACGACGATGAGAATCACCCAAGCGAGCGTGCTCATCACACCTCCAATAGACCGGGTGGGATCGGCGGTGAAGGTAGCACCTCGTCGCCCTCGAAGGGTCTTGCGATGAATCCGAGGATCCGCGGCTTCGTCGAGATCCTTGGTGTCGGAGAGAGGACTCGAACCTCCACGCCCTTAATCGGGCACTAGGCCCTCAACCTAGCGCGTCTACCAGTTCCGCCACTCCGACGTGGGGACCAAGATTGTACCCGGCTCCTGCGGCCCTCTCGCAGACACCGGCCGTAACGCTCTCGCCGCCTCAGACGACGTGCTTGATCTCGGGGAAGTGGCAGGCGACCCAGTGGCCCGGATCCACCTCGAGCAATTGCGGCTCCACCGTGGAGCACAGGGGGAACTCCGCTCGCGTGCACCGGGTGTGGAACCGGCAGCCCGACGGTGGGTTGACCGGGGACGGGATGTCGCCCTGGAGGATGATCCGTTTGCGTTGACGCTCCTTGGCCGGGTCAGGGATCGGCACCGCCGACATCAGGGCGTGGGTGTAGGGGTGCATGGGCCGGTCGTAGAGGGCCGCCCGATCGGTCATCTCGGCGATCCGGCCCAGGTACATCACGGCCACCCGGTCGCACGCGTGGCGGACGACCGACAGGTCGTGGGCGATGAACAAGTAGGTGAGGTCGAACTCGTCCTGCAGGTCCTCCATCAGGTTGAGCATTTGCGCCTGAATGGACACATCGAGCGCCGAGACCGGTTCATCGAGCACCATGAACGTCGGGTTGAGCGCCAGCGCCCTGGCAACGCCGATGCGCTGCCTTTGGCCTCCGGAGAACTCGTGCGGATACCGGTTGGTGTGCTCCGGGTTCAAGCCGACGACTTTGAGCAGCTCCTTGACCCGGTCGATCCGTTCGGACCGGTCACCGATCCCGTGCACCACGAGCGGCTCGGCGATGATGCTCGCCACCGTCATACGGGGGTTGAGCGAGGCGTAAGGGTCCTGGAAGACGATCTGCATGTCGCGACGCAGCCGGCGGAGGGTGTCCTTGTCGGCGCTGGCGATGTCGATGATCTCCGTCTGGTGGGAGGCGTCGCCGCGCGTCTCCGCCCGATAGAGGATCTTTCCCGAGGTCGGCTCGATCAGCCGCAGCACGCAACGGGCGGTCGTGGACTTTCCACACCCCGACTCCCCCACCAACCCGAGCGTCTCGCCCTTCTTGATCTCGAAGGACACTCCAGAGACCGCCTGTACCGCCCCGATCTGCTTGCGAAAGAAGATGCCCTTGGTGATCGGGAAGTGCTTCACCAGGTCATTCACCCTCAGCAGGGTGTCGGTCGCCACCTGGCCAGTACCGACACCGCCCGCCCCATCGGCCGCCGGCATCCGCTCCTGGGTCATCTCACGGCCTCCTCGCGCTTGACCCGCGACAGATCGAGGTCGGGGGCAAAGTGGCATGCCGCCCAGTGGTTCTCGCTGATCTCCCTCGGTACCGGGGTCTCGGTGTGGCACCGATCCTTGGCGAAATCGCAGCGGACGGCGAACCGGCATCCCCCGCCGGGATTGATCAGCGACGGAGGAGCGCCCTTGATCGAGTAGAGCCTCTCGGCGCGCTTCTCGTCGAGGCGGGTAATGGCGCCGAGCAGCCCGCCGGTGTACGGGTGGAAGGTCGTGTCGAAGATCTCGTCGGTGGTGCCGCGCTCGGCGAGGCGCCCCCCGTACATCACCTGGATCGTGTCGCAGAACCCGGCAACCACGCCCAGGTCGTGGGTGATCAGCATCACAGCGGTGTTGCGGTCCTCGGCGAGGTGGAGCATCAGGTCGAGGATCTGGGCCTGAGTGGTCACGTCGAGGGCGGTGGTCGGCTCGTCGGCGATGAGCAGCGACGGGTTGCACGAGAGGCCCATGGCGATCATCACCCGCTGGCGCATGCCGCCCGACAGCTGGTGCGGATAGTCGGCCATTCGCTCGCGGGCGTTGGGGATCTGGACGTCGTTCAGGGCGCCCACGGCGATGTCGAATGCCTCCCGTTTGTTCACCCGCTGGTGCAGCATGATCGTCTCGACCAGCTGGTTGCCGACGGTGTACACCGGGTTGAGGGCGGTCATCGGGTCCTGGAAGATCATCGCGATCTCCCCGCCCCGGACCCGCCGCATCTGCTGGTCGTCCAGCTCGAGCAGGTTGCGGCCCTTGTAGAGGATCTCACCGGTGGCGATATTGCCGGCGGGCGGTTCGATCAGGCGCATGATCGACAGGGCGGTGACCGACTTGCCCGACCCCGACTCGCCCACGACGCCGAAACGCTCGCCTTCGTGCATGGTGAAGGAGATCCCGTCCACGGCGCGCACGATGCCTTCCTCGGTGGAGAAGTACGTGCGGAGGTTGTTGACCTGGAGGAGGACTTGGTTGGTCGCCACGGCGGGAGAGCCTAGTTCCTTTCCATGGGCCGGTCTGCCGTCCCCCGGAGCCCACCCCGGGGGGCCTGGCCGGCACGCCACCTGCGTGCAGTTCGCCGGGCCTCGGCTGCACCACCCCCCGCGCGCAGTCAATGTGTCCCCGGCCGCCTACCTCCGCTCGATCGTCTGGGTGGGATCCAGCGCGTCTCGCAACCCGTCCCCGAGGAAGTTGACCGCGAGCACGGTGATGATCAGGGCCGCCGACGGGAACACCACGAACCACCATGCCCCGGAACCGCCCACGGCGACCCGTCCTCCGTCGGCCGCCATCTGGCCCCATGCCGGCGTCGGAGGGCGCACCCCGAATCCGAGGAAGGACAGCGCTGCCTCCAGGATGATGGCGGACCCGATCACCAGGGTCGTGTTGACGATGATCGGGCTGAGGGCGTTGGGCAGGATGTGGCGGAAGATGATCCGCCGGTCCCGAGCCCCCGACGCTCGCGCCGATTCTACGAATTCCTTCTCCCGTAACGAGAGGAACTCGGCCCGCACGATGCGGGCCAGCGATCCCCACAGCAGAGTGCCCAGCAGCACCGCCAGGGCGATCGCCTCGCGTCCCCGGAAGATCTCCCGCAGGGAGGCTGCGGCCACGATGGCGATGGGGAGCAGCGGCAGGCTGAGGATGAGGTCGGTGAACCGCATCAGGCCGGTGTCGATCCAACCTCCGTAGTACCCGGCGATCGCTCCCACGACCGTGCCGAACACGGCCACCATGAGCCCGGTGAGACCGGCCACCGTCAGGCTGGTGCGACCCCCATAGATCACCCGGGAGAAGATGTCCCGCCCGAGGTCATCGGTACCGAACCAATAGGCGCTCCGGGGCGACAACAGGTTGGCGAGACGACCGGTGGAGTCGTTCAGACCACGGACCGGATCCGCCAGCGGGAGCGCGTCGGCGAACAGCACGGCCCCGACGATGATGCCGAGCACCACGACCGATGCCATTGCCAGCCGGTGGCGGACGAAGCGCGTCCGGAACAGCTTCCACTGGGTGAGCGGCTCTACCGATATCCCCTCGGCCAGGTCGAGCGACCGGTAGTCGGCCGCCGAACCGGGCTTCGGCTCAGTCATATCTCACCCGGGGATCGAGCCACCCGTAGGACAGGTCGGCGATCAGGTTCATCACCACCACCATGAACCCGATGATCATCACCACCGCCAGCACCTCGGGCCAGTCGTTGGCACCGATCGCCTGGATGTAGAGCCTCCCCATTCCCGGCCAGGCGAAGATCGACTCGGTGATCACCGCCCCGCCCAGCAGGCCGGCGATGTCGAGGGAGATCAGCGTCACGACCGGGATCAACGCGTTGCGCAGGGCGTGCTTGACGATCACCGAACGCTGCGACAAGCCCTTGGCCTTGGCGGTCCGCAGGTAGTCGCTGTGCATCACGTCGAGCATCGAGGCACGCTGGAACCGCGAGTACCCGGCGATCGAGATCAGGGCGATCGAGATCGAGGGCAGGAACAGGTGTTGGAAGGTGTCCCCGATACGACCCCAGAACGAGAAGTCGGCATAGTGGGCGGAGTTCATCCCACTGGTGTAGAAGAACTTCACCCCGGTCCACTTCTCGAGGTATAAGGCCAGGACGATCTGTAAGCCGATCGCCAGCACGAAGATCGGCGTGGAGTACGTGACGAACGAGAAGGTCGTCATCGTTTGGTCGAAGAACGAATACTGCTTGAGCGCCTGGTAGATCCCTAACGGGATGCCGATCAGTACCGCCAGGAGGAGTGCGGTCGTCATCAGCCGAAGGGTCCCGCCGAACCTCTCATACACCAGTTGCTGGACCTTCTGCGTGCCCTGGAACGAGCGTCCCCAGGCGTCCGGGTAGTCCCACACCTGGACGAAGTTCTTGGCCCAGGTGAGGTACTGCTGGACCTTGGGCTTGTCCAGCCCGTAGAACTCGGTCTGCGCCTGGATGACCTCGGCGGTGTTGCGGGGGTTGGACTTGAGCCGGTCGAGGGCATCGCCGCCGGTGTTGTTCATCAGCCAGAAGGTGATCACCGACAGGGCGATCAGGGTGATGACCCCGTACACGAGCCGCCTGACGACGTACTGGAACATGCTCCGCCACTCCCTCCCCGTGCACCGGGATCGGTGTCGCAGCGGGAGTATACCGACGGGCGGGTGACGGCCGCATAAACCCGAACGCAGGTGCCGGGGATGCCCGACCGGGCATGGGCTCCCGGCGCGCGGGAGGAGCCCGCCGGAGCGGGCCCCTCCCCATCGTCGCTGGTAGCGACGCTATCGACCGACGGGCCTTAGCCCTCCATCAGGTCGACGCGGTACCAGAACTCGACGTTCCACGTGTCACCGGCCTGCGACGGGTTGTGCTTGTAGCCGCCAACGGTGTCGGCCCAAACAGCACCCGGATCGAGGCGCTGGTACAGCGGGATGAACACGACCTGGTCGGCCAGGATGTTCTCAGCCTCATTCAGATAGGTGATGAGGTCGGCCTCGACCACCGTGCTGTTCATCAGGTCACGCAGCTCGGCGAACCGAGCGCTGTTCTCGTCAACGACCGAACCAGCGGCCTGGTTGAACCCGGCCGGCTCCTTGCCCTCGACCGCGGGGGTACCCCAACGGTACGAGTTCTGGCCGTCCGGCGGCGGCTGCTCCGGGTCCCACACGTCGTGGATCCCGATGAGCCCCGCGAAGCCCGGCGTGCCGACCCAGGCGAACTCGCCAAGGTCCGCAGTGCCGAAGTCGAGGGTCTCACCGAAGAACAGCGCGCTGTCCTCGAGCTGAGCCTCGTACAAGATGCCAGCGTCGGCCATCATCTCAACGAAGAGCACCGAGAGCTGCTCACGGGCATCGTTGCCCGCCGTCGTCGAGAAGATCGCCTTCGGCGGGTTCGCCACGCAGTCGACGCCTTCCTCTGCACAGAGGTCGGTGATGTACTGCCGAGCGACTGCCGGGTCGTAGTTGTACTGCGCCCAGGAACCCTGCGACAGGGTCGGGCTGAACGCGTCAACATACGAATCCATCGGCTCGACCTGACCCGCCAGGATCTCATCCACGATCTTCGTGCGATCGATGGCGTGAGCAACTGCCTTGCGGAAGTTCAGGTGAGCGTTGTACGTGCCGGCATTGCGGTTCATCTCACCGAAGTTGAACCACATGTGCTCCCAGATCGGGCCCGACAGCACCTCGATCTTGGCACCCTCGGGCTCCAGGGTCTGGAGGTCCTCGATGGTCTCAATCGACGGCGGCGGGTTGATCGTGTCGACTTCACGAGCCTTGAACGCGTTGATCAGCGACGCGGTGTCCGGAATGAACCGGAAGATGACCCGGTCGAGATAGGGCAGCTGCTGCCCGGTCTCGGGGTCGGTCTTCCAGTAGTTCGGGTTCCGCGTGACGCTGAGGAAGTCGCCCTTGTTCCACTGCTCGAACTCGAACGGACCGCCCGACATCCACATGGTGTCGTTGTAGTCGTTGATGAAGTCGGAGCCTTCGACGTCATGCTTCGGGAGAAGCACGCCGAAGAGGAACTCGGCCTGGACGGTCGGGGCAGACAGTGTGAACTCGAACGTCTTCGCTCCGGCCACGATCGACTCGGGGATGATGTCTTCGTAGATGGTTCTCGAGATCGGAAGCTCAGGATCCATGATCGTGTCGTACGTGAACTGGAAGTCGTCACCCGAAATCGGGGTTCCATCCGCCCATACGGCCTCGTCACGGATCGTGTACTTGAGCGTCTCAGTGCCATCTGCGTTCACGGTGATGCCACCGTTGTCGACGCTCGGCAGCTCGGTGACGACGTCAGGAATCAACTCGAGGGTGAACCCGTCGATCTCCTGCACGCCGACCCAGTAGGTCTGGCCGACAATCGAAACGATGAAGTTGTCGCCGCCCGGCCCGAACGTGTTCAGGGTCGGGGGCTCCTGGTCAGCACCAACGATGACCTCACCACCGTACGGCTTACCCGCGGGGGGTGCCGTGGTGGTGGTCCCTTGCGTCGTGGTCGTCGCTGATGTGGTCGTGGTCGCCTGGGTAGTCGTTGACTCCACTGTGTCGTCACCGCAAGCGGCGACGACGAGAGCAAACGCCAGGAGAAGCCCGAGCCACGTCAGACTGCGACGTTGCCACAGATGCTTCAAGCGCTTTCCTCCTTGTTGTATATGACCGGGGATCCCTGTGGTGGGCTTCCGGAGAAGCACCGCTACAGCACCCACGCGAGCGCGAGGGTCGTGGTCGCGAACAGCAGCGCCGTGCTCACCGTGATCCGGTCCAGGTTGCGCTCGGCCACCGTGGAACCTCCGAGGTTCCCCAGCGGCCCCATGCCTCCGCCAAAGGCGTCGGCCAGCCCGCCACCCCGGCCTGCATGCAGGAGGATGAGGGCGATGAGCGCGAGGGACAGGACGATGTGTATCGCGACGAGGATGCCAGCGATCAAGACGGATCCCTTCTCATGCGGCCCGCCGGCCTCGGGCGCCGACCGGGCACCGAAAGTATGGGGAACGAAGCGGCCCTTGGCAAGTCGCTCGCCAAAGACGGGTTACACGGCCGTTAGGTCTCCGTAGCAGATCGACCGGACGGGGCGAGACTCGAGGCCTCGAATCGGTCGACCCGCCAGCCCCCGTTCCCCCGACCTCCGCCGATCACTCCCCCGCTTCAGCCGGCCCGCTTGCCCTGGTCGGCGACCGCCTGGGCCTTGGCGGCCACGACCGCCGGGTCTCCGAGGTAGCGGCTCCCCGAGGCTTTCAAGGACTCGTCGAGGGTGTACACGAGGGGAATCCCGGTGGGGATGTTGAGCGATGGGATCTCCGCGTCGGAGACGCCGTCCAGGTGCTTGACCAGTGCCCGAATACTGTTGCCGTGGGCGGCGACGAGCACGCAGCGCCCCCGGCGCAGGTCCGGCACGATCCCGTCGTGCCAGTACGGGAGCATGCGGGTCACCACGTCTCGGAGGCTCTCCGATCCGGGGAGAACGTCGGGAGCGAGATCGGCGTACCGGAGGTCATGGCGCGGGTGACGCGCATCGTCCCAGGCCAGCGGCGGTGGCGGGACGTCGTAGGATCTGCGCCACACCTGCACCATGTCTTCGCCGTGCTCGGCGGCGGTCTGCGCCTTGTCCAGCCCCTGCAGCGCCCCGTAGTGCCGCTCGTTGAGCCTCCAGTGCCGGTGCACCGTTATCCACAGGCGGTCGAGCTCCTTCAAGGTGAGGTAGAGGGTCGAGATCGCCCGACCGAGCACCGAGGTGTGGGCGACATCCGGCAGCAGCCCTTCGGCGGCGAGTGCCCGCCCGGCCCCGATGGCCTCATCGGCGCCGCGGTCGGTGAGCGGCACGTCGGTCCAACCGGTGAACCGGTTCTCCAGGTTCCAAGTGCTCTCGCCGTGGCGAAGCAGGATGAGGGTGGTCACGGCCAAGACGGTAGCCCGGGCCGATCAGGGCACCGTGTCACCGGGCACCTGACGGGTCCACTCGGCGACGTTCCACATCGCTCCCTCGGCGGCATTGGTCGCCGGCCCCGACAGTTCCCCGGGTCGGTACGCCAGGCCGACACGCTCCGAGAGGACGAGCGGGATGATCACCACCTGGTCGACCAGGATGCCCTCCGCCTCGATCACGAGGGACTCAGCGGTGGCCGGGTCGCCGGTCCGATGGAGCGCGGTCCCGAGAGCGGCGTACTCGTCGACCGCCGTCCCGGAGACGGTCGAGTCGATCGTCCCCCATCGGAAGAAATTGTCACCGACGAAGGGCAGTCCTGCCGGGTCGAAGATCTCGGCGAGTGCCACCGCACGGGCGATCCCGGGACCGGCGGTGAAGCGCCCCACCGACACGTCCCATGAGCCGTTGTCGAGGGTAGGCCCGAAGAAGAGGGCGGCGTCCTCCAGCTGCAGCTGGGCGTCGAAGCCCGCCGCGCGCAACATCGTCACGATCTGGCCGGCGAGCGCCGCGGTCGGGGCGTCGTCCTCCGAGACGGTGATCACGACCGGTGGCCCGGATCCGAGCGACAGGTCGACCCCGAGCTCCGTGCCCACCTCCTCGAGGAGGGAAGCCGTCTTGGCAGGGTCGTAGGCGTAGCGGTCCCACGGTGTCGCCGTGAAACCCGTGCCGTACGGGCCGAGCACCGAAGCCAGCGGCGTCGTGCCGCGCTCGCTGGCGAGGGCGTTCCGATCGATGGCGAACGCGATCGCCCGCCGGAACGTCAGGTGGCGGTTGAGCGATCCCTCGTTGCGGTTCGCCGGGCCGAACTGGAAGTTGAGGTACTCCCATGACAGACCCGGCCCGGAGACCACGTCGACCCCGTCGAGGCCCTCGTAGTCGGCGGCGGCCTTCTCGGCATGGGCGAGCGTCACCACGTCGATCTCGGCCCCCACGAAGGCATCGTGAAGGCGCGGATCGGGTGAAGGGCCCGGCTCGAAGAACCTGAAGATCACCCGATCCAGGAAGGGCAAGGCCGCCCCATCGGCGGTGATCCGCCAGTAGTTGTCGTTGCGCGTCAGCTCCAGTGTCTGCCCGGGCGTCCACGAAGCGAACTGAAAGGGCCCGCCGGCCACCCACATGGTCGAGTTCCACGCCTCGCCGAAGTCCGACCCCTCGACGTCGTGACGGGGGATGATCAGATCGAACAGCAACTCGTATTCCGTGCTCGCCTGCATGCGGAAGGTCAGGGTGCGCCCATTCGCCCCGAGCGACGCGGGCACGATCAGGCCGTACCGCCGGGCGAGGTCGACGCGAATCGGGAGGGCGGGATTGGCAGCCGTCTCCGCGGTGAACGCCAGATCGTCCGCGGTGATCGGGACACCGTCCGCCCATCTCGCACCGGCGGCCACGGTCACCGTCACCTGCAAGGTCCCATCCCCGAGGTCCGACACGGTCCCGTCATCGACCGACGGGATCGACTGGAGGACGTTCGGGACGAGTCCCATGGTCACCGGGTCGACGTCATACCCCTTGGCGAACACGGCGGGGGCGATCAGATCGAGCACGGCCGTGTCGGCACCGTCGAGGAACGGGTTGAGCGTGCGCGGTGACCCACCCTCCCCCACTCCGACGACCACGGTCCCGCCGTAGGCGGACACGGGTGCAGTCGTCGACGTGATCGTGACCGGAGGGGACGTGCTGGTCGTCGCCGACGAGGGATCCGGAGCGACACCGGCTCCGGTGGCGCAGGCCGCCAGTGCGACGGCGATACCAGAGGCGAGGGCGAGCTCGAGGCGGAGACGTCTCACGAGTCCCAGTATCGGCGACGCGCCGCCGGTTGAAAGGGAATCCGGCATCGAGAGCTCGAGCTCCGGACTGCCGTTGGGGAGGATCCCCAACGGTCAACAGCCAACAGCCGGCCCTGCTGCGCAGGGCTTGGCTCCTACACCCAGTACCGGATGATGGCCGCGAACTGATCGGGGTCGAGCGATGCCCCGCCCACCAGGGCGCCGTCCACCTCGCGCTTGGCCATGAAGGCGGCGATGTTCCCCGGGTTGACCGAACCGCCGTAGAGGACTCGTAAACTCGTCCCCGCTTCGGCGCCGTGGGTCTCTTCCACCACGGCCCTGATCGCGGTTGCCGCGGCTGCGGCGATGTCGGGGTCTGCCGTCCTTCCCGTCCCGATCGCCCAGATCGGCTCGTATGCCACCACCATCGCAGCGACCGAGTCCGGGTCCACGCCGCGCAGGGCGATGCGGGTCTGGCCACCGATGATGGCCTCGGTCTCGCCCCGCTCCCGCTGTTCGAGCGTCTCCCCGACGGCGAGAATTGGGGTCATGCCGGCGTCGAGCACGGCCCTGAGCTTGCGGGCGACGACGGAATCGTCTTCGCCGAAGAGCTGCCGTCTCTCGGAGTGGCCGACGATGACGAAGCGCACCCCCAGCTTCGACAGCATCTGCGGCGACACCTCCCCGGTGAACGCCCCCGACTCCTCCCAATGGCAGGTCTGGGCCCCGAGACGGATTTCGAGCTGATCGGCCTCGATCACGGTCTGCACCGAGCGGAGGGCGGTGAACGGCGGGCACACCACGACGTCGACCCGGTCGTAATCCTCGGCGTCCAGCCGGTACGAGAGCTTCTGCACCATCTGGATCGCCTCCAGGTGCGTGGCGTTCATCTTCCAGTTGCCGGCGATCAGGTTCTTACGCGGCATCAGACCTCCGTGGAGTTCGCGGACCGTCCCAAAGCGTCCAGACCGGGCAGCGACCCCTGCTCGATCAGTTCCAGCCCTGCCCCACCGCCGGTGGACAGGTGCGAAACCGCGCCGTCGAGGCCCATCGCCTTGAGCGCCGCCACGCTGTCTCCCCCCCCGACGACGGAGTACCCGCGGCTGGCGGCGACGGCCTCGGCCACGCGGCGGGTTCCTGCGGCGAACGCGGGCCACTCCGCGACGCCCATCGGCCCGTTCCAGAAGATCGTGTCCGCCCCGGCGATGATCGATGCGAACCGTTCCGCGGTCTCGGGGCCGATGTCGAGGCCCGTCCCGCGTGGAGGCAGGTCGGTGGCCGGTTCGATCCGGTGCGGGGTGTCGGCGGTGAACGCCGCACCCACGACGACGTCCACGGGGAGCGAGATCCGGGAGCCGTCGGCCGAGCCGAGCACATCGGCGACGTCGTCGACCATGTCCGCTTCGACCAGGGAGTCTCCGGTCTCGTAGCCCTCGGCCGCCAGCAGGGTGAAACACATCGCCCCGCCGACGAGCATCACGTCGACCTTGGGGAGGAGCGCCCGGATCACCCCGAGCTTGTCGGACACCTTCGCGCCGCCGAGGAGCACCACGAAGGGGCGCTCCGGGCGGCCGATGATGCGATCGAAGGCCGCCACCTCGGCGAGCAGCAGGGTTCCCGCCGCCGACGGCAGCCTGTCGGCGACACCGACCGTGGAGGCGTGGGCGCGGTGGGCCGACCCGAAGGCGTCCAGCACGAATGCGTCGGCCAGCGCCGCCAGGCGCTCGGCCAGGGTCGGGTCGTTCGAGGTCTCACCCGGCTCGAAGCGAGTGTTCTCGAGGAGAACCACGGCGTCCCCGCTGGAGCGAACCGCCTCCGACGCCCCCGGACCGGCGACGTCCGAGGCGACGACGACGGGGAAGCCGCCGGCGGCGGACAGAGCGGCGCCGACCGGTTTCATCGACAACGCAGGGTCGATGCCCTTGGGGCGTCCCAGGTGGCTGCACACAACGACTTGGCCCCTGCGCTTGCGCAGCTCGGCGATGGTGGGAACGGCGGCCCGGATGCGGAAGTCGTCCCCGACCACGCCTCCCGAGATCGGGACGTTGAGGTCGGCACGGACCAGGACGGTGTGTCCGGCGACGTCGAGGTTGTCGATGGTCGGGAGAGCGGTCACCGACGATTCAGGCTAGCCGCCGGAGCATGGCGCCCAGACGGGCCGGATCGTGCTGCGGCCACGACGCCTCAGGGTCGGCAATGTCCCCGCTGTGGACACCGAAACCGATCTCCCCCGGATCGACCGTCACCCGCGTGAGGCCGGCGGGCACCGCCAGCGGGCCGTCGTGCGCCACCACCGCGTCGGGTGCCCGCACGCCGCCCACCGCCTGCAGCGCCGCCACGTGGTCTGCCCCGGTCATGCCGAGCGTCTCCCCGTCCTGGGTGGTCAGGTTGCAAACGTATACGAACCGCCCCTTAGAGGCGGTCACCGCTTCGGCGATCCCCTGAACCTTCAGGCCGGCAATCAGCGAGGTGAACAGGCTCCCCGGCCCGAGCACGATCTGGTCGGCGGCGAGGATGGCGTCGCGGGCGGCGCGCGTCGCCTGGGTCCCTTCCGGGAGCACCCGGATGTCGGTGATGCGCCCGCGCGACCGGGCGATCGCCACCTGGCCGCGCACCACCTCACCGTCGACATCGGCCTCGAGAACCAGTGGCACCGCCGCCGCAGGCACCACCGCTCCCCTGGCCCCCAGCAGCCGTCCCACCGTGTGCAGGGCGTCTTCGAAGCTTCCGGAGAGGTCGGTGAGGGCGGCGATGATCAGGTTGCCGAGGCTGTGGCCGGCGACGTCGCCGCCCTCGAAGCGGAAGTCGATGAGCCGGCGCCACACCGACGGCTCGGGGCTGAGGGCGAGGAGGGCACGCCTGATGTCCCCGGGCGGCGGGATGCTCAACGCCGGCGCGAGCCGGCCGGAGGAGCCACCGTCGTCGGCGACGCCCACCACGGCGGTGATGGTGTCGGCATATCCGAGGATCGCCCGCAGCGCTTCGGCGAGCCCGTGCCCCCCTCCCAACGCGACGACGTGGAGGCCGTCGTACCCGGCCTCCAGCTCCTCCAGCAGCGGCTCGACGAGGAGGTCGACCTCCTTCACAGCCCGGCGTCCCGGTGGCGGATGGTGACGTCGACGTCACCCCGTTGCCGCAACCACTCGCCGAGGGCCTCGGCGATGGCCACCGAACGATGCCGGCCCCCGGTGCAGCCGATGCCGATGGTGAGGTACGTCTTGCCCTCGCCGGCGAATCTGGGCAGCAGGAACTCGAGCATCGATTCGGCGCGTTGCAGGAACTCGCCGGCGTCGGGCGTGCCGAACACGTATTCGCGCACCACGGCGTCCAAACCGGTGAGCGGTCGCAGAGACGGCACCCAGTGAGGATTGGGAAGGAAACGCACGTCGTGCACCAGATCGACGATCCGCGGCACCCCATTCTTGAAGCCAAACGACACGACCGACACCTGCATCGCCCGCGACCGCTCGCCGAAGGCGTCGGCGATGGCTTCGCGCAGCTCATGTACGTTCAGCTCCGACGTGTCGATGATCAGGTCGGCGATCTCCCTCACCTCGCCCAGGGTGTGACGCTCGGCGGCGATCGACTCGGCGATGGTGGCCGCAGGAACCGGATGCGGGCGACGCGTCTCCTCGAAGCGTGCGATGAGCGCGTCGTCATCGGCGTCGAGGAACAGCACGGTGGCCGGCACCTTCAACTCGGCAAGCCGGCGCACCGCCCCGTCGAAGGCGGCGAACTGCATGCCGCTGCGGACGTCCACGACCACTGCGATCCGCTCTCGGAGTGAGCCCGACACACCCGCCTTGGTCACGACGTCGCCGATGAGATCCGCCGGAAGGTTGTCGACCACGAAGAAGCCGAGGTCCTCCAGTGCGCGGGCGGCGTGGGATCGTCCGGCTCCCGACATGCCGGTGACGATGGCCACCCGCGGACCATCGCTCATCGCGCCGCCTCCATCGCCAGCATCCACTGTTTCAACCCGAGACCCCCGCCGTACCCGCGCAATGACCCGTCCGACCCCACCACCCGGTGGCACGGCACCATCGGGGCGAACGGATTGGCCGCCATCGCCGCCCCTACCGCTCGCGCCGCCCCCGGGTGCCCGGCCGCCGCCGCCACTGCCGCATAGGTCATCGTGCTCCCCGGCGGGATGGAGCACACCACGTCGTAGACACGGTGCGTGAACGGGGTCGATCCGGCGGCCTGGGCGAACGCATGGCCGTCGGGGAGCCGGCCGCGGCCGGCGAAGTACGCCTCCAGTGCTCGGCACAGCGCCGACACCGGCGGAGGGGTCTGGCCGCCCTCGGGACTGGGGGCGGGGGACCCGGGGAGCCACGAGCTCGTGATCCCGGTCCTGTCCCAGCACACCCAGCCGGTGCCCCAGTCAGTCGCGTACCGTGCCGACCGCATCGCCTGCTCCGTGAAGCCGCCCGTGGAGTGCCGCGGCCACCACGGCGGGCACCACCTCGCTCAATTGCTCCACCGACGCCTCCCTCATCCGCTTGACCGAGCCGAACGCGCGCACCAAGGCCTTCTTCCGCTCCGGGCCGATCCCGGGGACCCCATCGAGGATGGAGTCCACCATACGACGGCCGCGCAGGGATCGGTGGTAGGTGATGGCGAAGCGGTGGGCCTCGTCCCGCACCCTCTGCAGCAGAAACAGGGCCTCTTCCCCGCGGGGGATGCGAACGGGTTCGGCCCGCCCGGGGAGGTAGACCTCCTCCATCCGCTTGGCGAGGCCGGCAACCGGGATGTCCAGCCCGAGGGCATCGACCACCTTCACCGCCCGCGACAACTGCCCGGCGCCTCCGTCGACCAGCAGGAGCGACGGCGGGTAGGCGAACTTCCCCCTGGCCTCCACCGGCTGTTCCCGCTCCCGGAGATAGGCACCCAATCGCCGGGTGAGCACCTCCTCCATGGAGGCGAAGTCATCCTGGCCCGCCACCCCCTTCACCCGGAACCGCCGGTACTGGCCGCGCTTGGGGAGCCCGTCCTCCATCACCACCATCGAACCGACGGTGTCGGATCCCTGGATCGTGGATATGTCGTATGCCTCGATCCGAAGCGGCGGTTCGGGGAGGTCGAGCACGTCCTGGAGGCTTCGCAACGCCTTGGCGCGGGAGTTGTGGTCGGTGCTCCGCCGCAATCGGTGACGGCTGAACTCCTCGCGGGCGTTGGCCTGGGCCGTTTCCATCAGCCGCCGCTTGACGCCTCGTTGTGGCACGCGCAGCGACACCAGCGCCTCGCGTCGCCGTTCCAACCAGGCCCCCCACACTCCGGGCCCGTCGGGGAGCTCCTGTACGAGCACCTCCGCGGGCGGCCGGTCGTCGCCGTACAGCTCACGCAACATGCGGCCGATCAGCTCAGGAGTCGTCACGTCCTCGACCTTGTCGACGATCGACGCGATCCTCCCGGTGACCCGGCCGTTGCGCACCGACAGCACGACGAGCGACGCCTCCAGCTCGTCCTCCTCCACCGCCAGCAGGTCGAAGTCCTCCTTGGTCGCCGATGCGATCTCCTGCTTGGCGAGGGCGCTCTCGATTGCCCCCAACCGGTCCCGCACCCGTGCCGCCCGCTCGTACTCCAGGGCCGCGGAGGCCTGCTCCATCTCCCGCTGCAGTCCCTCGACGATGTCGTCGCTGCGGCCACTGAGGAAGGCGGCGAGGCCGTCGACGTGCGCCGCGTACGCCCCGGGAGTCACCTCGCCGACGCACGGTCCCGAGCACCGTTCGATGTGGAAGAGGAGGCATGGACGGCCCAGGCGACTGTGCCGGGCGAACTTGGCATTGGTGCATGTCCGCACCGGGAACGTCCGGAGCAGCAGGTCCAGCGTCTGTCGGATCGCATAGGTGTGCCCGTAGGGACCGAAGTACTGGTTGCCCTTGCGGCGCTTGCCGCGCATCACCATCGCCCCCGGCCACTGCTCAGAGCGGGTGATCGCCAGGTAGGGATACGACTTGTCGTCGCGGAGGCGAATGTTGAACCGCGGTTTGTGCCTCTGGATGAGGCCGTACTCGAGGAGCAGTGCTTCGACCTCGGTGTCGGTGACGATCCACTCGACCATGTCGGCGGCGTCGACCATCGCCCTGGTGCGCGCCAGCAGTTCGGTCCCGAAGTAGCTCGTCACTCGGGAACGCAGCGACTTGGCCTTGCCGACGTAGAGGACGGCTCCGTGCTTGTCGCGGAACAGATACGCGCCGGGGCTCTCGGGGATCTCCGAGTTGGCGGGCTTGCGGACCATGTGTCGAGTGTACGGAGGGCCGCCCGTCGCACCGAGACCGAGGCCCGAACACCGATGCGGACCAGTGAGGCTCAGTCGCCGGTCGACGGTGCCCGGCGAACCCACCTCGCCGCCAGCAGCCGGGGAATGCCCTGCTGCGCGGCCAGCAGCGGATCCGCATGGGCGCGCTCGGGCCCCATCCCCCGTTCGACCAGCCGTTCCAGGATCCACCCTGCGTGAGCGGCCATGGTGACCAGCTCACCGACGGTGTGATGGTTGAAGCGGATCGACCCGAGCTCGCCCGCCGGCTCCTCGGTGAAACCTGGGCCCAGGTAGTCCCCGAACCGCCACAGCGCCTCGCCGTCTCGGGCATCCACCACCGGCGCCGACCCGGGAGCGGTGAGCACCGGATGGTTGACCACGAGCACGAACACCCCTCCCGGCCTGGTCACCCGAGCCGCCTCCGCCATCAGCCGCTCCGGCTCGTCGAGGTGCTCGAGCACCAGCACCGTGGTCACCCCGTCGACCGAGGCGTCGCGCACGAAGCCGATCTCGGGAAGACGGCCCACCACGGCCGGTGCCGCCGCCCGGGTCGCTGCGGCGAGACGCGGCGACAGATCGACGCCGAAGCCGCCGGCTCCAGCCGCCCGGATCCTTCGCAGCAGCCCGCCTTCACCGCAGCCCAGGTCGAGGTAGGAACGCCCGGGACGCGGGTCGAGCAGGTCGAGCACGAGCGGCAGGACCTCGAGCTCATAGGCCGGATCGTCGCGGACCTCTGCCAGCCACCACTCGGCCAGGTCGTCGCCCCATCCGGTCACGCGGTCAGCACTTCCCTGAGGAACTTCCCGGTGTAGGAGTCGGTCACCGACGCCACCGACTCCGGCGACCCCTGCGCGACGATCCGCCCACCCTCCTCGCCCCCCTCCGGGCCGAGATCGATAATCCAGTCGGCCGACTTGATCACGTCGAGGTTGTGCTCGATCACCAGCACCGTGTTGCCACCGTCGACCAGCCGCTGCAGCACCCCGAGCAGCTTGCGCACGTCCTCGAAGTGGAGCCCAGTGGTGGGCTCGTCGAGGATGTAGAACGTGCTGCCGGTGGAGCGCTTGCCGAGCTCACTGGCGAGCTTGACCCGCTGCGCCTCGCCGCCCGACAGGGTCGGGGCGGGCTGGCCGAGCCGGACGTATCCCAGCCCGACGTCGAAGAGGGTCTGCAGCACTCGGGCGATCCCCGGCTGGTTCTCGAAGAACCCCAGGGCTTCCTCCACGGACAGGTCGAGCACGTCGGAGATCGAATGCCCCTTCCACAGGATTTCGAGCGTCTCCCGGTTGTACCGGCGGCCCTTGCACTGCTCGCAGGGGATGTAGACGTCGGGGAGGAAGTGCATCTCGATCTTGATCGTGCCGTCGCCCTTGCACGCCTCGCAGCGCCCGCCGGCGACATTGAAGGAGAACCTCCCCGGTTGGTAGCCGCGGGCCCGCGCCTCCGGGACCGAGGCGTAGAGCGTGCGGATCCGGTCGAACACCTTGGTGTACGTCGCCGGGTTCGACCGCGGGGTGCGGCCGATCGGCGACTGATCGATGTCGATCGCCTTGTCGATCTGGGTGATGCCCTCCACCCGACGGTGACGGCCGGGGAGGTCGCGGGTTCGGTACAGCTCGAAATGGAGTGCCTTCGCCAGGATCTCCTCGACCAGCGTTGACTTGCCGCTGCCCGACACCCCGGTGACCGCCACGAACATCCCGAGGGGGAACTCCACGTCGAGGTCCTTGAGGTTGTTCTCGGTGGCCCCGACCACCTTCAGCGACCGGCCGTCGCCGATGCGCCGGGTCGGAGGGATGGCGATCACCCGGCGTCCCGCCAGGTAGTCGCCGGTGATCGACACCGGCTCCGCCATGATGTCGGCGACCGTCCCCTCGGCCACGATCCGCCCGCCGTGCTCACCCGCCCCCGGCCCGATGTCGACGATGTGGTCGGCCACCCGGATCGTTTCTTCGTCGTGCTCGACCACGATCACCGTGTTCCCCAGGTCGCGGAGGCGAACCAGTGTCTCGACGAGCCGCTGGTTGTCCCGCTGGTGGAGCCCGATCGATGGCTCGTCGAGGATGTACAGCACCCCGACCAGCCCGGAGCCGATCTGGGTGGCGAGCCTGATCCGCTGCGCCTCGCCGCCGGCGAGGCTCGCCGCGCCGCGCGCCAGGGTCAGGTAGTCGAGCCCGACGTCGAGGAGGAACCTCAGCCGGGCTCCGATCTCCTTGAGCACTGCCTCGGCAATGGTGTGATCCCGCTCGTCGAGGTCGAGCCCGTCGATGGCGGCGCGGGCCTCGCGCAACGACAGCGATGACAGCTCGTGGATGTTCAGGCCCCCGACGGTCACCGCCAGCGCCAGGTCGTTCAGCCGCGCTCCCTTGCAGGCTTCGCACGGGACGAGCCGCATGAACTGCTCGTACATCTCACGGGCGCTCTCCGAATCCGCGCCCTCGTGGCGGCGGGTCAGCCAGGGGATGAGCCCCTCATACGAGGTCTGGTACTTGCGCTGGCGGCCGAAGCGGTTGACGTAGGCGACGGTGATCGGGGTTTCCCCCGCTCCCTCCAGCACCACCTGGAGCGCCTTCTTGGACAGCTTGCGGAAGGGGGTGTCCATCGAGAACCCGTACTGGGCGGCCACGCCCTCGAGCACCCGCTGGTAGTAGGACGAGCGATGTCGCCCCATCCACGGCGCGATCGCCCCCTCGGCGAGGGATCGGTCGTCGTCGGGGACGGCGAGCCGCCAATCCACCTGGAACCGCGTCCCGAGCCCGTTGCACGTGGCGCAGGCGCCGTAGGGGCTGTTGAACGAGAAGTTGCGCGGCTGCAGCTCCTCGAAGGACAGGCCGCAGTACTCACAGGCCAGATGCTGGCTGAAGGTCAGGTTCGGGCCGTCCCCCACATCGACCACCGCCACCCCCTCGGCGAGCCGGAGAGCGGTCTCGAGGGAGTCGGTGAGCCGGCGCTGGATCCCCTCCTTCGCCACGAGCCGGTCGACCACCACCTCGATGGTGTGCTGGAAGTAGCGGTCGAGCTTGATGTCCTCGGTCAGGTCGCGGACTTCGCCGTCGATCCGAGCGCGGCTGAAGCCCTCGCGGCTCAGCTCCTTGAGCATCGCCTCGTACTCCCCCTTGCGGCCGCGGACCACCGGGGCCAGCACCTGGAACTTCGTGCCCTCGGGCAGCTCGAGGATCTGGTCGACGATCTGCTGGGGCGTCTGGCGTGCCACCACCCGGCCGCACTTGGGGCAATGGGGCACCCCGATCCGGGCGAAGAGCAAACGGAGGTAGTCGTGGATCTCGGTGACCGTGCCGACGGTGGAACGGGGATTCCGACTGGCGGTCTTCTGGTCGATGGAGATCGCCGGCGACAGCCCCTCGATGAACTCGACGTTGGGCTTCTCCATCTGCCCGAGGAATTGGCGAGCGTATGCCGACAGGCTCTCCACGTACCGGCG
>JAZDHM010000176.1:0-15244 GCA_043805935.1 Actinomycetota bacterium | reverse complement strand
AGTCGAGAGGTGTGTCATGAGATCCGAATCGGGCCAGGCGACCGCGGAGTACGCCTTGGTCATCATCGCGGCCGCGATCGTCGCCCTCGCCCTCATCTCCTGGGCGGCCGGGTCGGATGTGCTGCCGTCGTTCTTCAACGCGGTCATCAGCCGGGTGCGCGGGTTCGCCACCAGCGGAGGATGACCCGGGACCGGGGGAGCGCCGCTGTGGAATTCGTCCTCGTGTTGCCGGTGGTCCTGGCGTTGCTGCTCACCGTCGTCGAGGTGGCAGTGGTGGCGCGGGTCCAGCTCGAGGTCACCCAGGCGGCGCGCGAGGGTGCCCGTGAGGCCGCCACGACTCCGGAACCGGAGCGAGCCGTGACCGCGGTGCGTAACGCACTCGGCCCCGAGGCCGGGGCTAGGGCCAGCGTGTCGGTGTCGCGCGATCACGTGGTCGGCGGGTCGGCCGTCGTGGTTGTGCGGCTGCAGCACCGGGTGGCCGCTCCGCTCTTCGGAGGATTCGACGTGACCCTGGTTGGCCGGGCGGTGATGCGAGTGGAGCGATGACCGAGCGGGGGAGCGTCTCCGTTGCCGTCCTCGGGGTGGTGGCCGTAGCCCTGGTGCTCGCCGTCGGGCTGTCTGCCGTCGGCTCGTACCTGCGGGCTCGGGCCGAGGCGGAGATCGCCGCCGATGCCGCCGCTCTGGCCGCCGCTCCGGTGACCTTCCTCCCCTTCGGGGCGCGGGGCACCCCCACCGAGGAGGCCGCCCGCTTCGCCGACCTGAACGGCTCTCGCCTCGAGGCGTGCCGATGCCCACTCGACTCGTCATGGGAGCCGCGTACCGTCGAGGTGAAGACGGTGCGCGCCGTGACAATCTGGCCCTTGGGCACCTTCGAGGTGACCGCGGTCGGCCGAGCGGAGTTCGTGCCGGCGGCGCTGCTGGGGTAGTAGTGCGCAATGCGCAAGTCCTGCGGCTCGCGTCATCGCGCCTCAAAGAGGTTCTCGGATCGCGGGCCTCGCGCCGCTCGGCGCGATGCGTAAGTCCCCCGGCTCGCGGCATCGCAGGTCGTAGAGGTTCTCGGATCGCGGGTTGACACGCCGCTCGGCGCAATGCGTAGGTCCCGCGGCCCGCGTGGTCGCGGGTCGTGAAGGTTCTGTGATCGTGGGGTGCGCGCCGTTCGGCGCGATGCATAGGTCCCTCGGCGGAGAGCCCGGACGCATGGCGCATTGCGCATTGCGCATCGCCTATCTCCATCTCCCCCGTAATCCCCCTCCCGTCTCGGACATAAGGGATCATGGAGACCATGACTGCCCCGCGCACGGGTGTCCGCACGCTGCCTCCCGAGGAATCGTTCCGGCGTCTGTTCTCCCTTCACTACGGCGCGGTGTTCGCCTATGCCGCCCGGCGGGTGGGATGGGACGACGCCTCCGATTCGACCGCGGAGGTGTTCACGGTCACCTGGAGGAAGATCAGATCGGTTCCCCACGAACCCGACACCTTGCCGTGGCTTTACGGAGTGGCGCGAAAGGTCGTCGCCAATCAGCTGCGTTCGCAGCGGCGGCGATCGCGCCTCGAGGCGGAGGTGGCGACGATGCCGCGGATCGGACGGTCCGACCCCGATCCGACGGACCTCGACGGCGCTCTTGCTTCGTTGCGTGAGGACGACCGCGAGGTCCTGATGCTGGCGGCGTGGGAAGGGCTCACACCCGACCAGATGGGCAGGGCGCTGGGGTGCTCGGCCAACGCCGCCTCCGTCCGGCTGCACCGGGCGAGGGCACGACTGTCCGAGGTCTGGGAAAGCACTGGAGGTGGCCGATGACCCTCGATCCGTTCGATCAGATGAGAAGCCACAACCCGGTGCCCGGCGACCAGGTCCCGGCGGCCCCGATGTCGGTGGCCGATCGCATCCTCGGCCGCGGTGCCACTCGGCGGGCGGGATGGCCCGCCTGGGCGGTGGCGACCGCAGCCGCCGCATTCGTCCTCGCCGTCGGCGGCGGGATGTTCTGGTGGCTGAGCGGTACCGGCGACGACGTCACCGGATCGACGAGCACGACCGTGACCACCGTGCCCAGGACGGCCACGACGGTGAGCGGAGGGGACACCCTCCAGGACATGGTGGCGTACTTCTTCGTCGACCCGATGTCACCTGGCTGGACCGGTGGCCCGTACCTGATTCCCGCGAGTAGCGAGGTGTTGGTCCCCGGGCCGGCGGACTCGTCCAGTCCCACATACGTCGCCGCCATGGGTCTTCTGTTGCAGGGTCCGACCGCCGAACAGGCTGCACAGACACCGGCGTTCACGACGGCGATCCCGGAAGGCACCGCTCTCAACGCACTCACCGTCGACGGGGGCATCGCCACCGTGGACCTGTCCGCCGAGTTCACCTCGGGCGGCGGGTCGGCGTCGATGATCGGGCGCCTCGCCCAGGTGGTGTTTACCCTCACCCGCTTCGATGGGATCGACGGTGTTCGCTTCCTCGTCGACGGCACGCCGACGACGGTCTTCGGCGGCGAGGGAGTGACGGTCGGCGACCCGGCGACACGCGCCGAGTTCGAGGACGCCCTCCCTGCCGTGATGATCGACTCCCCGGCATGGGACGGAGCCGCCGGCAATCCGGCGGTGATCACCGGCACGGCCAACGTGTTCGAGGCGGTGGTCAGCTTGGCCCTCGTCGACAACGAAGGGTTGATCCTCTGGGAGGGCACGACCATGGCGACATGCGGCACCGGGTGCCGCGGCGACTGGACCGTGGCCATCCCCTACACGGTGACCGCGCCGCAGTGGGGAAGCATCATCGTGTGGGAGGCCTCGGCGATGGACGGCAACCAGACCAACGTGCGCGAGCACCGCATCTGGCTGACCACCTCGACCACCGGTGAGAGCGAAGGCGCCGTGTACTTCCTCGGCGCAGGCGATCGCGACACGGCGACGTCCGGTCCCTACCTGATCCCGGTGGCCCGCCAGATCGATCCCAACTCGCCGTACGTCTCGACGATGCGGGCCCTCCTCGACGGGCCGGTGCCCGGAGAGAACGGCATCACCCCCGAGATCGCCACCGCCATCCCCGAGGGCACCTCGCTCAACGGGGTGACGGTCCAAGACGGCATCGCCACGGTCGACCTGTCGTCCGAGTTCACCTCGGGCGGCGGTTCGCTGTCGATGATGGGCCGTGTGGCCCAGGTCGTCTACACGATGACCCGTCTCGACGACGTCGACGGGGTGCGCTTCCTCATCGACGGCACGCCGACCACGGTGTTCGGCGGCGAGGGCGTGACCGTCGAGGATCCCGCCGTCCGGCCCGACGACGACGACCTTCTCCCCGCGATCATGATCGAGTCGCCGGCGTTCGGAGCGGCGGTGGGAGAGTCCTTGGTCGCCAGGGGGACTGCCGACGTGTTCGAGGCGACGGTGAGCATCATCCTGCGGGCCGCCGACGGCAGTGTGCTGTTCGAGGGCTTCACCACCGCCACTTGTGGCACCGGGTGCCGCGGTGACTGGGAGATCACGATCCCCTACGAGGTCGACACGGCCCAGTGGGGTCGGCTGGAGGCATTCGAGTCCTCGGCCATGGACGGCAGCGCGGTGAATGTCCGCACCCACCTGGTTTGGTTGGCACCCGCCGGCGGATCCAGCGCCACCACGACGGTCCCCGGCACGTGCTCCGGCGCCACGGTGGCGGACACGCTGACCAATCAACCCGGCCTCCCCGAGGTGGTCGCCGCCAAGCGGCAGGCGATCTTCGACGCGGCCGCGGCGTGTGACTGGGAGGGTTTGCGAGCCCTGCTCGGTCCCGGATTCTCCTACACGTTCGGTGCCGACACGGATGCCATCGCCTACTGGCAGGACCTCGAGGCGTCGGGTGACGATCCGATCTACTACCTGGCCGAGCTGCTCGACCGGCCGTTCGGCACGATCGTGGCAGGCGACCTGACCTACTACACCTGGCCGTCGGCGTTCAACCAGAGCGGCTGGCAGGACGTGCCCCAGGCCGACATCGAGGCGCTGCGTCCCCTGTATGACGATGCCGATTTCGCCACCTTCGCCGGGTTCGGCGGGTACGTCGGGTACCGGGTCGGGATCCTCGACGACGGGACCTGGGTGTACTTCATCGCCGGGGATTGACCGCGCTGTCCGCCATCCAACAGCTGATGCCCGTCACCCGACGCCCGACGCGCGCTCTTGCGGATAGCGAAGAGAGCACCGCGGACCGCGGGTGTCGGGTGACCGGCCGCTGTACGCAAGACGCGAGTTGCATCTCTCGCCGTCGACGATGGAAGGGCCGATCGGACGCTCCCGGGATCGGTCACGGGGGTCTACGCTCGTACGGGAGCCTCTGGAGGAACGCATGGCGCTCGTCGCTGGCGTCGACACATCGACCCAGTCCACGAAGGTGCTCGTGGTGGACTCCGACTCCGGCGAGGTGGTGGCGACGGGACACGCCGGACACACGGTCACCGGCACGGGCGGGGTCCGCGAGACCGACCCCGAGGTCTGGTGGGAGGCCTTGCGCCGCGCCTTCGCCGAAACGGGTATGGCCTATCAGGTGGCGGCGGTCTCGGTGGCGGGCCAGCAGCATGGCCTGGTCGTCCTCGACGCCGCCGGACGCCCGGTCCGCCCGGCAAAGCTGTGGAACGACACCGAGTCGGCGGAGGACGCACTACGGCTGGTGGCCGACCTCGGCGGCCCCTCGTGGTGGGCCGAGGAGATCGGCGTCGTGCCGGTGGCCTCGTTCACGGCGACGAAGTGGGCGTGGCTGCGCCGGGTCGAGCCTGACGCGGCGGCGGCGACGCGGGCGATCAGGCTTCCCCACGACTTCCTCACCGAGCGGCTCACCGGGTCGGGGGTGACCGACCGCGGCGATGCCTCAGGCACGGCTTGGTGGTCGACGGCCACCGAGGCGTACGCACCGGCGGTGCTCGACCATCCCAGTCAGCGCCTCGATCCCGCCATGCTCCCCGAGGTGTTCGGGCCGCGTCAGCCTGCCGGTGAGGTGACCGCGGAAGCCGCCGAGTTCCTCGGTCTGACCTCCGGCATCGCGGTGGGCCCGGGAACCGGTGATAACGCCGGCGCCGCGCTCGGGCTTGGGCTCACCCCAGGTGTGCCGGTGATCAGCCTCGGTACCTCGGGCACCGCCTATCTGTCCTCCACTATTCGCACCGTCGACCCGTCGGGGACGGTGGCCGGGTTCGCAGATGCGACGGGGAACTTCCTCCCCCTCGCCTGCACCCTCAATTGCACCCTCGCCGTCGACCGGATCGCCGGCTGGCTCGGCCTGGATCGGGAGGCTGCCGCCGACCACACCGACGTCGTCGTCCTCCCCTACCTGGACGGCGAGCGCACTCCCAACCTGCCGAACGCGGCGGCATCGGTGATCGGCCTGCGTCATACCACCGAGCCGGGTGAGATCCTGCTCGCCGCCTATCGGGGAGCAGTCCTGTCGCTGCTCGAGGCTCTCGATGTCATCGACGCCCACAGCTCCGGCATCGAGGTCGACGCCCCCATCATCCTGATCGGGGGAGGAGCTCAGGGGTCGACGTGGCGGCGCGTGATTCGCACGCTGTCGGGGCGCCCGGTGCAGATCCCGGCGGCGACCGAGTTGGTCGCGTTGGGCGGCGCCGTGCAGGCGGCCGCCGTCCTCGGCGGCGAAGCGCCCGAGACGATCGCTCGCCGATGGAATACGCGAAGGGGGACGCTGCTCGAACCCGTCGGGCGCGACGTCGAGGCGGTCGATCGCATCCGCGCCGTGCGGAGCCTCCTCGCCGAACTGGACGCCTGAGCTGGGCGCGTTCCTCAGTGGGGCTACGGCGCCGGCTGGCGTGGCGAACTCCACGCCATCGTGAACTCGGTGACGAGGGGCCGGCCCGGCTCCACGATGAACGGGTCCTGGTTGAGGACGTCCGGAGGGGCGGTTTGCGGCTCGACACACACCGCCTCGTCCCGCTCGGTGTAGATCACCCAGTAGTCCGACGACGCGGCGAGGTCGAGGCGGAGCACACCCGGCCAGGTGAGTCCCACCGGCTGGGAGACGTCGCCGAAGCAGTCGTCCCAGGGCTCGGCGGGGACCGGCAGCCGCCGGCGAGTGGCGATGCCGTCGCTGTCCCGCTCGAACACGAAGCCGAGGTCCGCAGTGAGCCTGACCCGGGCCCCGTCGATGACGCGGCGGAACCAGGGATGCCACCCACAGGACGCCGGCATGGCTCCTGCCGCGGCGTGCACCTCCAACCGCATGGCGAGCCGGTCTCGTTCGAGACGGATCTGCTGGCGCGCCCAGCCTGGGAAGGGCCAGTGCGGCCCGAGCTCGGTCGAGTACCAATGGCCACCCTCGGGTTCCCACGGCCTGATGAACACCGAGCCGTGGATCGCGTGCCCGCCGAGGATCCGAGGCAGGTCGTGAGTTCGGCCCCGGAACGCGAACCGGCCGGCCCTGACCCGGCCGGCGTAGGGCGCCATCGGGTAGCACCCCCATTCGAGCGGACTCGCCGACCGGCCCACCAGAATCTCACGACCCTCGATCTCGAGGGAGGCCAGTCGGCACCCGGCGTCAAGGTCGATCTCGACACGGGCACGATCGACCGTCTCGACGACGGTGCCAGCCATGGGGCTTAGTCGTCCTCAGCGATGCTGCGCATCGACCAGATGAGGGTGCGCATGGTCGGAGGCTGGCGCAGGACGGTGAGGACGGCCTCGGCGACGTCCTCGGCACGGAGCATTCGGGCCAGTCCCGGCATGTCCGGGGTCCGCCCCGCTCCCATGGCGAACTCGGTGGCGACACCTCCCGGGCAGATCGCGGACACCCGGATTCCCCTGACCCGCAGCTCACGATCGAGCCCACCAGCGAGACCGACCTGGGCGAACTTGGTGGCGGCGTACACGGCTTCGTCGCCGGCGCCCCGAAGCCCGGCCACCGACGCCACAATGACGATATCGCCGCCCCCCTGCTCTAGGAAGTGGGGTACGACCGCCCGAATCGGCCACACGGTGCCGGCAACGTTGGTCTCCATCATGTCGCGCAGCTGCTCGTCGTTCAGGTCCATGATCCCCCCGTAGGCACCGATGCCGGCGCTGGCCACCAGCGCATCGATATGGCCGAACCGGTCGAGAGCCGCCTCGACGAGCCGATACGACCCCTGGGGGTGGCGCACGTCCATCTCGATCCCGGCGGCGGCGTCGCCGAGCTCGCCGAGGATCTGGTCGAGTCGGTCACGACGCCGTGCCCCCAGGACGACGGAGGCTCCCTCGACCGCCAGACGACGTGCGGTTGCCGCACCGATCCCGGACGTGGCACCGGTCACCACGACCACTTTGCCGCTCAGCTCACTCGCCACGTGCCCTCCAATCGTCATCGATCCGAGCCCGACGGCGGGTACCCATCCGGCGTGGGGTCATCCGCCGTGCCCGATCGTCCTCCACAGCGTCCGGTTCACCAGGTTCTCCAGCTGCTCCTGACGTCCCGACACCGGGTGGGGATCGCTCGCGCCGGAGACGACCCGCTCCTCGAGGTCGCGCAGCGACAGGCTGCCGTCCATGATCGACGCCCCCAGTGGCCCATCCCAGCCCGCATACCGCTCGTGTCGGGCCGCCTCCAGCACGCCTTCGTCGACGAGTCGCGCCGCAACCAGGAGCGACTGGGCGAGCGTATCGACGGCGCCGACGTGAGCGTGGAAGAGGTCGTCACGGTCGATGCTCTGCCGCCGGAGCTTGGTGTCGAAGTTGAACCCACCCGTGGTGAACCCGCCACCGCGAAGGATCTCGTACATGGCGAGGCTCATCTCCTCCACCGAGTTGGGGAACTGGTCGGTGTCCCAGCCGTTCTGGGGGTCTCCCCGGTTGGCGTCGATGCTCCCGAAGATCCCGTTGTCGACGGCATAGGCGACCTCGTGGTGGGAGGAGTGGCCGGCCAGGGTGGCGTGGTTCACCTCGATGTTCACGAAGTACTCACCGAGGAGGTCGTAGCGGTCCAGGAACCCGTGGACGGTGGCGCAGTCGTAGTCGTACTGATGCTTGGTCGGTTCCTGGGGCTTGGGCTCGATGAGGAGGGTCCCCGTGAACCCGATGTCGTGCTTGTACTCGGCCACGAGGGTGAGGAACCGGGCCAGCTGGTCGGCTTCTCGGCGCAGGCTGGTGTTGAGCAGGGTGTCGTACCCCTCCCGCCCGCCCCACAACACGTAGTTGGCGCCGCCGAGTCTCTGGGTGGCGTCGATGGCGTTCTTGACCTGAGCGGCGGCAAACGCGAATACCTCAGGATCCGGATTGGTCGCCGCGCCGGCGGCGAAGCGGGGATGCCCGAAGGCGTTGGTCGTCCCCCAGAGCAACCTGACGCCGGTGCGCCGCATCTGCGTCTCGGCGTGGTCCAGCATCACCTCGAGGTTGTGCTTGGTCTCGGTGAAGGTGTCGCCGGCCGGGGCGATGTCGAGGTCGTGGAAAGAGAAGAACGGGATGCCGAGTTTGGCGAAGAACTCGAACGCGGCGTCCATCTTCTGCTTGGCTGCCTGGATCGGATCACCCGGGGCGTCGATCCAAGGGCGATCCAGCGTGCCCGTGCCGAACGTGTCGTTGCCGCGCCACGTAAACGAGTGCCAGTAACAGACCGCCATCCGCAGCTGGTCTTCCATCCGCTTGCCGAGCACGATTCGGTCCGGGTCGTAGACCCGGAAGGCCAGTTCGTCCCCGGCGTCGGGACCACGGTATGGAATCCGTTCCGGGACTCCCGGGAAGAAGTCCATCTCGTTCCTCCTGTCCTCTCGACGTGGCGGCTGGCGTCGCCTCTGCGTGGTCATGACCTCAGGATCCGCTCGATCACCCTCAGGTTGGCGACGGCGTTCTCGACGGGGAGCGTGACCTCGGCGTCGTCGAGAACGGCGCGGGCGAAGGCTGTGGCCTGGAGCGAGTACTGGTCGACAGGACCGAAGCCGATGGTCCGCGTCGCCGGTGCCACCGGCGGGTCGCCGCCCGAGGTCACGAAGATCCTGGTCTCGCGATCGGGCGGGATGTTGAACGGGATCTCGATCTCGATCCTGCCCTTGGTGCCGAGTAGGTGGACGCGCTGATCGGGCTCGACGCGTATGCCGCAGGCAAACGAGGCCTGCCCGCCGCCCGGGAACTCGAGGAGGGCCGATGTCATGACGTCGATCCCCATGTCCGGGTCGCGGCGCACCGTAGCCGTCACGCCCGTCGGCTCGGCGTCGAACAGCATCCGCGACAGGTCGACGCAATAGCAGCCGACGTCCATCAGGGCACCGCCCCCGGCCTCGGGACTGTTCCTGATGTCGTCGGGGTCGTCGTTGTAGAAGCCGAAGAAACTCTGCACCGCCTGGAGCTCGCCGATGGCCCCGGTCCGGACGAGGCGGACGGTCTCGACCCAACTGGGGTGATGCCGATACATGAAGGCCTCGGCCAGCTTCACCCCCGCCTGACGGCATGCCGCGCCCATCTCCTCCGCCTGCGCGACCGTGAGCGCCAGCGGCTTCTCGCACAGCACGTGCTTGCCCGCCTGCGCCGCCCGGATCGTCCACGGGGCGTGGGCGTCGTTGGGCAACGGGATGTAGACGGCCTCGACCTCGTCACGCTCCAGGAGCTGTTGATAGCTGCCGTAGGCGGCGGGGATGGCGAAGCGCGTGGCGGCAGCTGCCGCCCGCTCCAGAGAGCGGGAGGCGATGGCCACCACCTCGCAACCCTCGGCGCGCTGGATGGCCGGGATCACCCTCGTCATCCCGATGTCGGCCGTGCTGACGATCCCCCAGCGGAGGCGGCGCATCCCAGACTCCCATCTCCCGACTCGGCTCGCGCCCGGCGAGCCGACTTCAGTGGAGTTCCTCCATCTCTTCCTTGGTCACGGTCCCGGGGAGCTTGCCCATGATGATCATGGCCAGCACCTCGTCCTTGGTGACTTCGTCCTTGGCGACGGTGCCCACGAGCTTGCCCTGCAACATGACGCTGATCCGGTCCGCCAGGTCGAACACGCTGTGGATGTCGTGGCTGATGAGGAAGATGCCGAGGCCCTCCGACTTCAGCTGCATGATGAGGTCGTGGACCTGGATGGTCTCGGCGGGTCCGAGGGCCGCCGTCGGCTCGTCCATGATGATGATTCTGGCGTTGAAGTGCACCGCCCGGGCGATGGCCACCGACTGACGCTGGCCGCCGGAGAGGGACTGCACCGGACTCTTGAGGTTCTGGAACATGGGGTTGAGCCGGTCGAAGACCCCCCGGGCGGCCCGCTCCATGGCCCGATCGTCGAGCGTCCCCCATCGAGTCAGGACCTCCCGCCCGAGGAACATGTTGGAGGGGGCGTCGATGTTCTCCGCCAGGGCCAGGGTCTGGTAGATCGTCTCGATGGCGTAGTCCTTGGCGTCGCGGGGTGTCTCGATGACCACCCTCTCTCCGTTGATGTAGATCTCCCCGGAATCCGCCTTGTGGGCACCGGAGAGGGTCTTGATGAGCGTGGTCTTGCCGGCGCCATTCCCCCCGACCAGCGCCACGATCTCACCGGGGTACAGGTCGACGGTGACGCCGTCGACGGCATGCACGCCGCCGAACGCCACGCGGATGTCGCGCATCTCCACCAGGGGCACGCCTCTGTCGATCGAGGTCGTCGCGGTCATTTCGGTCTCCGTCTCACGAGCGTGTCGATGGCAACGGCGATGACCAGGACGACGCCCACGGCGATGTCCTGGACCGGGGCCTCCACCCCTACCAGCACCATGCCCGACTGGAGCGACTGCATCACCAGCGCACCCAGCACCGCTCCCGTCGCCGTGCCCACTCCGCCGGAGAGGGAGGTCCCACCGATCACCGCGGCGGCGATCACATAGAGCTCGGCCCCTTGGCCGAGGCCGCTCACGGCCGCGTTGAGGCGGGCGACCTGGACCGCGGCGGCGATGGCGACGAGGACGCCCATCAGGATGAACGTCTTCATGATGGTCCAGCGGGTCTTGATGCCGCTCAGTTCGGCGGCTTCGGGATTGCCCCCGATGGCGAACACGTAGCGGCCGTAGCGGACCCGGGTGCCGATGAAGATCATCGCCAAGGTGACCGCGATGGCAATGATCACGGGGACGGCGAGCCCGAAGGGGATGTTGCCACCGCCTCTTTGCGCGGCCACCCGCTCGGGCAGCATGTACAGGTTCAGGTAGGCGACGGCGATGAGGACGACCGCGCAGCTGATGACGCCGATGGAGATGTCCGCCCCGAGGGGACGGAGTCTCAAGCCGAACTTGCCGCGTTGGCGGCGGCCGGTGATGAGCATGGCGACGATGCCGAGACAAGCGACCGCCCCGACCACCCAGCTCCAGAACCATCCGATGTTGCCACGCGACCCCCCTCCGATCAGCTGGAAGGTCTTGTCCATGGGGGCGATGGTCTGGCCGCTGGCCATCCACCACGCCACGCCGCGCCACGCCAAGTATCCGGCGAGCGTGACGATGAACGAGGGCACGCCGACGTAGGCCACGATGAAGCCATGCACGCCGCCGATGGCGGCCCCAAGGAGGATCCCCGCGGCCAGGGCGATGATCCAGGTGGCCCAGTGATCGAAGCCGAGCCACTTGGGAAGGATCTCGGCCTGCAGCAGCGCCATGGCCATGCCGACCGAGGCCAGTACCGCGCCCACCGACAGGTCGATGTTGCGGGACACGATGACGAGCACCATGCCCGTGGCCATGATGGCGACCGTGGCCGTCTGCACCGAGAGATTCCACAGGTTCCGAGGGGTCAGGAACGTGCCCCCCGACCAGAAGTGGAAGCCGATCCAGATGATCGCCAACGCGCCCAGCATGCCGAGCAGGCGCGTGTCGAGCTCGGCCACTCGCCTCAGTGCCCGGACCGATGACGGCAGGCTTCGCAGCCTCCCCGGGGGTGCGTCCGCGATCTCCGAAGTGTCACTCGCGCTCATGGCACCTCCAAGCCGGGGGGCACACTCGTGAACGAGCACGCCGCGCCCACAGTACGTCGTGGGCGCGGCGTGCTCCTCTCACGTCAACCTCGGTCGATCACCCGTACACGTCGACGTCGATTACCCGCACACATCCACCGTGCCGGCCGGGACGCCCTGGCAGAGCGTCCCCGTCATGATCCATCCGGCGTCGATGACGAGCTGCAGATTGTCCACCGTGATCGGGACAGGCGTCAGCAGGTACGAGATCATCTGGTTCCCGCCCGGTGAGGCGAAGACCACCGTGTCCGGCAGGTCGGCGAGAGCCATGCCCTTGGCCAGGGCGATGGCGGCCTCACCGGCTTTCCTGCCGAGTTCGCGGGCGTCCTTCCACACCGACACCGTCTGCGTCCCCAGGGCGACCCGGTTCAGGGCGGCGGCATCGCCGTCCTGCCCGGAGACCGGCACGATGCCGGCGAGGCCCTGGTTTGCGAGGGCGGTGACCACTCCGCCGGCCGTGCCGTCATTGGAGGCGACGACGGCGTCGACGTTGTTGTCGTTCTGGGTCAGGATCTGCTCCATGTTGGTCTGGGCAATAGCCGGATCCCAGTTGTCGGTGTACATCTCACCCACGTTGACGATTGCGCCGGAGTCGAGTGCCGCCTGCAGGACCTCTTGCTGGCCCTGCCGGAGGAAGTCGGCGTTGGCGTCTGTCGAGTTGCCCTTGATGAACACGTAGTTGCCCGTGGGCTGTGCCTCGAAGACGGCCCGTGCCTGCATCCGGCCCACCTCGACGTTGTCGAAGGTGATGTAGAGCGCACCCGAATCCTCGATCAGCCGGTCATAGGCAATGACCGGGATGCCTTGATCCAGCGCGCTCTGCACGGCGGGCAGAATGGCGGTGCCGTCCTGAGCCAGGATGATCAGTGCGTCGGCACCCTGGGCTATCAGCTGCTCGACGTCGGTGATCTGCTGCGCGGCATCGGAACCGGCGTCCGTGCTGATATAGGTGCCACCGCCCGCCTCGATGGCGGCCTTCATGTCGGGCTCATCCCACTTGGCCCAGCGCTCTTCGTTGTAGTTGTTCCAGGAGACGCCGACGATGTACTGGTCACCGGCGGTCTGAGTCGTCGTCGCGGCCTCAGTTGTAGTAGCTCCGTCGCTGTCGTCGCCGCATGCGGCGAACGTCATTACCAGGGTGGCTACGACGGCCATGGCGATGAGTTTTCGATTGAACACCCTCGAGTCCCTCCTTCGAGATCGTTTCCCGATGGCATTGCTGGAGGAGAGGAGCGCCGCACCCGTCCCGCGGCCCCGAACCCATGGAGCAACATGCCCCCGGCTCCTGGTGCTCGCGCCGTGCATGCGGACGGGCCGACGATTCCACACCACTCCTGGGCAGCATACCCGCGTTATGTATGGGGGTGCAACATATGGTTGGTCAGTCGTCGTCCCGACCAGCAGGGGGAGCGCGGCGTCGGGAACGACGTGCGCTGACACGTTTGTAGTTCAAGGACATCCGACGTGTTCATCTCGCCGAGAGATATAGCGATGTAATCGACAAAAAGCGGCGGTGCAGGGTGGTGGGCATCATCAACGATAAAGTGAGACCCGCCACGAACGAGAGGGAGCATTGGCCGGAAAGGATCTCGGGCTCGACGGAGGCTCGCGCAGCCGGGGTGTGGCGACCGAGGAGCTTCGCCGCCACAACCTCGCCATCGTCATGGATCGACTGCACTTCGCCGGTCCTCTGTCGCGGTCCGAACTCGTGGCGAAGACCGGCCTCAACCGGTCGACGATCGCGGCGCTCATCGGCGAGTTGTCGGGGCTCGGATTGGTCGAAGAGGTACCGGCAACGACGGTGTCGGGCCCGGGCCGTCCCTCCCCGGTGGTCCATCCCCGCCCGGCCGGCGCCATCGGCCTCGCCATCGAGCTCGCCGTCGACTCGATCGCCGTAGCCACGGTCGGATTGGGCGGCCACGTGTACAACCGGCTGCGGGTAGAGCGTCCCCGGGAGCACCTCTCTCCCCAGGAGGCCGTGGGTGATATCGCCAATCTGGCGCGACCGCTCCTCGGCTCGCTTCCCGACGGTCACAGGTTCGTAGGAGTCGGGGTGGCCGTAGTCGGCATCACTCGCCGTGCCGACGGGTATCTCCACTTGGCCCCCAACCTCGGATGGCACGACGTGCCGATCGGGGACCTCCTCGCCGACGCACTCGACTTCGAGGGGAAGGTCTCGGCGGCCAACGAGGCCGACCTCGGCGCCCTCGCCGAGTACCTGCGGGGCGCCCACTCCGATGTTCGCAACCTCGTCTATGTGTCGGGGGAGGTCGGAATCGGCGTCGGGATCATCGCCGACGGCGAGCCGCTCCGCGGTCGGGCCGGTTACGCCGGAGAGGCCGGTCATACCCTCATCAACCTCGACGGTCGGCCGTGCCGGTGCGGGTCGACGGGGTGCTGGGAGACCGAAGCGGGTGAGGCCGCCCTGCTCCGCCATGCCGGTATCTGCGACGACACGACCGGACTGACGGCCCTGGCCTCGCTGAGCGAGCGGGCGGCCGCCGGCGACGAGTCGGTGCTGTACGCCTTCGCCACGCTCGGCCGCTGGCTGGGGCTCGGCATCGGAAATCTGATCAACCTGTTCAACCCCGAGGTCGTCGTGCTCGGAGGGCTGTACCACCGCTTCTACGAGTACCTCGAGACCGCGATGGTGAACGAGGCTCGGGCTCGGGCCCTGGAGGCGCCGTGGGAGGGGGTGACCATCGCCAAGAGCGGGCTGGGTACGGACGCGCTGCTGATCGGGGCCGCCGAACTCGCTCTTTCCGACACCATCGCGGATCCGGCGAGTGTCGGGGCGGTGACCCGGCGCCGCAGGACCGAGGCGCGCCGCCCCTCTGCAGCGTCACTCCCTTCGTGATCGGTCGGCGCTTCGGCAGGGCAGTGCCCGGTTGCGACGCCCGTCACCCGTCACCCGTCGCCCGTCACCCGAGGCTGGACTCCTGACTCCCGACGCCCGTCACCCGACCTCACCGGCATGACACTGAGACAGCGGGTAGCAGGTAGAGCGGGTAGCAGGGCGACCGTTGGCCTGTGGTCAGGCGCCCAGGCCGGCTTCGAGCAGGCGAATGGCCCCCTCCTTGTCCAGCGGCTCGTTGAAGTTGCCGCACTTGGGGGATTGCACGCACGACGGACACCCCGCCTCGCACGGGCAGTCGCGCAGCGCTTCGAGGGTGGCGCGGAGATGGCGGGCACCGGCCCGGTAGGCGAGCGGCCCGATCCCGGCGCCGCCCGGATAGCCGTCGTAGATGAACCACACCGGCGAGTTGGTCTCCGCGTGCCACGCGGTCGACAACCCGCCGATGTCCCAGCGGTCGCAGATGGCGAACAGCGGGAGCATGG
>JAZDHM010000175.1:0-5506 GCA_043805935.1 Actinomycetota bacterium | reverse complement strand
GTGAGCGCGTCGACCAGCGCCTTGTCCCTGGCGACGTCGGGGTAGCCGGCGGCCACCTCGTCGTAGACCTGGTCCCAGAACACCATCGAGTAGTTGAGGGCGTTGGACTTGGTGCAGTTGGTGACCCGGCCGACGAACTCTCCCTTGCCGAGCTTGCGGCGGCTCCGGGCGAGATCGAACCCGTAGCGGATGACCCGTTCGCACCCCTTGTGGGTGAACACGCCGGTCTGCAGGGCGAAGCCGTCGGGCGTGCCGCCCTTGAAGATGCCGCCGAGCCGGGAGTACTCGCCCTCGGTGTTCTCGCGGACCACCACCATGTCGACCGTGTCGGGCCGGGCGGTGACGATTGGCGTGGATACCCCGGGGTAGAGACGGATCGGCCGCAGGTTGACGTACTGGTCGAAGCCCTTGCGGATGCCGAGCAGCATCGTCAGCGACACGTCGTCGGGGACCTTGGCGGCGTCGCCGATGCAGCCGAGGAAGATGGCGTCGAAGCCGGACAGGGTGGCGAGGGCATCCTCGGGCATCATCTCGCCCCGCTCCAGGTACCAGTCACATCCCCAGGCGAAGGTCTCGGTCTCCAGGTCGAACCCGAAGCGGGAAGCGGCCGCCTCGAGCACCCGGACCGCCTCGGCGGCGACCTCGGTGCCGACTCCGTCGCCGGGGATCACTGCGACGCGGTGTCCCGTCATGTTCGCTCACCTCTCCTGTAGTGCGTCTCGGAACTCATCGGCTGCGGAGGACCGCCTCGACCACCCGCTCCACCGATGGGATGGCCAGGTCCTCCAGTTCTGCCGCCGCCGGCAGCGGGCAGTGCGGCGTGGTCACCCGGATGATCGGGCCATCGAGATCCCATATGATCTCCTCGGCGACCACCGAGGCGATCTCCGCCCCCCATCCGCACAGGCGGGGGTTCTCCTCGACCGTGACCAGCCGCCCCGTGCGGGACACCGACTCCAGCAGGGTGCGGGTGTCGAGCGGCACCAGCGACCTGAGGTCGATCACCTCGGCGGAGACCCCGGAGGCGGCCAGGCGGGCGGCGGCTTCCACCGCCACCGGGACCATTGCGGCGAGGGCGGCAATGGTCACGTCCGACCCCCGGCTCACCACGGTGGCGACGCCGAGCCGATCGACGATCTCGCCATCGGGAACGTCCTGCTTGACGGCGAACAGCTTCTTGTGCTCGAACACGATCACCGGATCCGGGTCCCTGACCGCGGCGGCCATGAGGCCGACCACGTCGCGGGGCGTTGACGGAGCGACCACCTTGAGCCCGGGCACGGCCATCGCCCAGTTCTCCAGGCTCTGGGAGTGCTGGCCGCCGAAACGGGTGCCGCCCCCGTTGGCGGTCCGGATCACGAGCGGGAGGGACACCTGCCCACCGGTCATGTAGCGGGTCTTGGCGATCTGGTTGGCGACGATGTCCCAGCACACGGCGAGGAAGTCGCTGAACATCAGCTCGCCGATGGGCCGGAGGCCGTTCATCGCGGCTCCCATGATCGCCCCGGTGATCGCCTGCTCGGAGATCGGGGTGTCGCGCACTCGATCCGGCCCGAAGCGCGCCTGCAGGCCCTCGGTCGTCTTGAACACGCCTCCGGCGGCGGCGACGTCCTCGCCGATCATCACGACGCTGGGATCCCGCTCCATCTCCTGGGCGATGCCGCGGGCGATCGCGGCGCGGTAGGTCAGTTCCGCCATGCCGAGCCTCCGTCTGCCCACATGTCGGTGAGGAGCGTGGCCGGATCCGGCGGTGGGGCGTTGCGCACCTGCTCGGTGGCATCGTCCACCTCGGCGTCGGCGTCGGCCTCGATGGCGGCGAGCGCTCCCTCATCGGTCCCCTCGGCGGTCAGCCGCGCCCGGTAGATCGTGATCGGGTCGTATGCCATCCAGGCGTCGACCTCTTCCTGCGGCCGGTACATCCCGGGGTCGGCGCGGGAATGACCCTTGTGACGGTAGGTCATCGCCTCCACCAGCGACGGCCCTTCTCCGCGGCGGGCCCGCTCGATCCGGTCGAGCGCCATCGCATGCACCGCGTCGGCGTCGTTGCCGTCCACGACGAGTGGCTCCAGTCCGTAGGCGGAGGCCCGGTTGGCGGCGGGATGCTCGACGGCGATCACCGCCGAGATCGGGGTGTACTCCATGTACAGGTTGTTCTCGCACACGAACACCACCGGGAGCTTCCACACGGCGGCCAGGTTCAACGCCTCGTGGAAGGCGCCGATGTTGGTGGTCCCGTCACCGAAGAAGCACACCGACACCTGGCTGGTGCCGCGGAATTGCGCCGCCCAGGCCGCTCCCGCCGCCACCGGGAGGTGGGCCCCGACGATGGCGTAGGAGCCCATGGCTCCCTTGGAAACGTCGGTGACGTGCATCGAGCCGCCCTTGCCGCCGCAGATGCCGATGTTGCGGCCGGCCATCTCCCCGAGGAGGGCGGCCATCGGCGCTCCGCGCAGCATCGTGTGGTTGTGCCCCCGGTACGTGCAGAAGGTCATGTCGATCGGCTGCATGGCGGCGGCGAATCCGGCGGCGACCGCCTCCTGGCCCAAACCGAGGTGGGTGGTGCCCTTGACGACGCCCTCCATGAAGAGGTCGTAGACCCGCTGCTCGAAGTAACGGGCCCGGACCATGTCCCGGTACATGGCGAGGCGGACCTGAAGCGCGGCCGGTCCGGTCACGCGCCTGCTCCCAGGCGCCTGGCGCCGGGCCCGAGGCGAGACCGGAATCGGGTTGACGGAGCCATTGCTTTCCCCGTAATCTTAGTCATAATCGATTATCGAGAATAATCCGGTGAACCCTCGGCGCAAGATGGATGACGCAGGATCGGCACCCGGCACCCGGGGTGACCCCGGTGGGGTCGAGGGCTTGGCCGATGGAGTGGCGACGCCGTGACCCAGGAGCCCGACCTCACCCGCGAGCCCGTGGCGAGGGAGAGCCTCTCGGAGTTGGTCAAGGACCGCATCCTGACCTGGATCCTCAGGGGTGACCTGGCCCCGGGCTCCCGCATCGTCGAGACCCGGATCGCCCGCGAGCTGGGCACCAGCCAGGCGCCGGTGCGCGAGGCCCTCCGCGACCTGGCGAGCCTCGGCTTCGTCGAGATGCGGCCGTACCGGGGATCGTGGGTCCGCAAGCCCACCAAGGAGGACCTGATCGAGGCGATCGAGATCCGTGCGGATCTCGAGGCGCTGGCCGGGCGGCTGGCCGCCCTCCGTCGCACCGATCAGTGCGTCGCCGATCTCGAGCGACTCGTCGGGGAGATGCGAGCCGCCGCCGACCGGGGCGATGCGCATGAGCACGCACTCAAGAACACCCAGTTCCATCAGCGGGTGGTCGAGGCCGCCGGCAATCGCACCCTCAAGCGGGTGTGGTCGATGCTCGAGCCGTACGCCAGGACCTACGTCACCACCTCGGCTCCGGGCATCGACCTCCACTGGCTCACCACCCGGCACGACCCGATCCTGGAGGCGATCCGGGACTCCGACCCCGACCGGGCCGCCGATACCATGCGCACCCATGCCGCCGACGTGGCGCTGATGCTCGTGGACTTCGAGCACCCCGAGCTGGACGCCTAGGCATGGCGACCGGGACCGCCGACACCCGTCCGGCAGTGCTGTTCTTGTGCGTCCACAACGCCGGCCGCTCCCAGATGGCGGCCGGATGGCTCCGCCACCTGGCGGGAGACGCCGTCGACGTCTTCTCCGGCGGATCGGAACCCGCCTCGGGCCCGAACCGGGTGGCGGTGGAGGCGATGGCCGAGGTGGGCATCGACATCTCGACGGAGTCTCCCAGGCGATGGACCGACGAGGCCGTCCGCGCCGCCGACGTGGTCGTCACCATGGGGTGCGGGGACGCCTGCCCGGTCTTTCCCGGGAAGCGCTACGAGGACTGGGAGCTCACCGACCCCGCCGGGCAGCCCATCGAGGTGGTCCGGACGGTCCGCGACGACCTCGAGCGGCGGGTGCGCACCTTGCTCGGGACCCTGGGCCTCTCCGCCCGGGCCTGACCCCGTCCGTCGACCCGATCGGGGCTCGATTCCTGCTCCTGGGGCGATGAGGTTGACCGGTCAACCACTTTGCTCTAGGCTGGCTCCAGATTCGGTGGCCCGGGCGTCCGACTGGGCGCGTGTCCCCCGGGTGTCATCGGCACGCACATGGGAGCATCATGGCGCAGCGCTACTTCCGTCGGGTCGCCGAACTGACCCCGACCAAGTTTTGGATCAACAATCCCACCCGTGACGAAGCGGGGCTTGCCATCACCGAGGGTGCGGTCGGGTGCACCAACAACCCGTCGTATCCGCAGAAGATGGTCGACCATCCCGAAGAGGGTGCCTACGCGCTTCGCCTCCTCGACGAGATGATCGCCAAGACGGACGACGACGACGAAGTGCTCATCGAGCACCAGGCGCGCCTCGTCCAGGAGATCGCCGACATCTTCCGTCCGATGTACGACGAGAGCGGCGGGCGCAACGGGTACGTGAGCATCCAGGGAGACCCGATCCGCGACGAGGACACCGAACTCATCATCAGGCAGTCGCTCGAGAATCGTGAAATCGGACCCAACATCGCCTGCAAGATCCCGACGACGATTCCCGGTCTGGCGGCGATGGAGAAACTCGTCCCCCTCGGCGTCCCGATCAACGCCACGGAGATCTTCGCGGTCAACCAGATGACGATGCTGTGCGACGCCTGGGAGCGGCTGGCGAAGCAGAGCGGCCAGCATCCCATGCTGTTCATGAGCCACATCACCGGGATCTACGACCAGTACCTCGGCACGTACGTTGCGGAGAACCACATCGACATCTCCCCGGACATCGTTTGGCAAGCGGGGATGGCGGTGGCCCGCAAGGTGTACGGGATCATGAAGGACCGCGGCTACAGCGCCATGTTCGTCGGCGGGGGCGCCCGTGGCCTGCAGCACTTCACCGAGATGGTGGGCGGCGACGCCTGCATCACCATCAACTGGAAGGGCACCGCCGACAAGTTGCTGGAGCAGGACCCGCCGGTGGTGGAACGGCTGTTCACCCCGGTGCCCAGCTACGTCATCGACGAGCTCTTGAAGAAGCTGCCCGACTTCCGGCGCGGCTACCTCGACGACGGCCTGGAGCCCGAGGAGTTCGAGGCGTTCGGCCCCGTCCAGTTGTTCCGCAACAGCTTCACCAAGAGCTGGACCCGGGTGAAGGGACTGGTCGCCGAGCGCCGAGTTCGCGGCTGAGCACTGTCCCCTGAGGGGGTACGCAGCCTCGGTCCGCCGATCGTGACGCCGCGTCCGGCGGCAGGCTCAGCTCGTCCGCTTGGCGGTGTAGCGCTCCGTCTTGCGGTGATACGACGGATCGTCGTGGCAGGCCGCCACCGCCAGCGCCTGGAAGGCGGCCACCAGCCCGAAGTCCGCCGGCGGTTCCGGCGAGAGGGCGACCTTGGCGAGATGGAGGGCGGTGGCGCTCTGCGCGCCCAGCTGGGCGGCGATGCCATGGGCCACGGCGTCGAGCCGGTCCCGCGGCACCACCTCCGTC
>JAZDHM010000174.1:0-2212 GCA_043805935.1 Actinomycetota bacterium | reverse complement strand
GCCTCGAGCTTGTCGGCGCCGCGCGCCCTCTCCTCCCGGTACCGGGCCACGATGAACAGCGAGTAGTCGATCCCGACGGCGAGTCCCATCATCGTGATGAAGTTGGTGATGAAGAACGTCAGGTCGAACACCAATCCGACGACGGCGGTGAGACCCAGGGCGACCACGATCGCCGCTATGGCGAGCAGGATGGGGAGCACCGCAGCCACGACCGTGCCGATGACGATCAGGAGCACGACCAAGGCGATGGCGATACCGAACGTCTCGCCCCGCTTCAGGGTGTCCTCGGCGAGTGCCCTGAAGTCGTTGTTGAGTGTCCCCTGACCTGCCACCAACGTCCTGAACCCGGCCGGAGCGGCGATCGACTCCACGGCGTCGTGCAACGCCTCGGCGTCCTTGGAGGCTTGGTCGATCGCGGGATTCGCCAGGGTCACCGGGAGCAAGGTCGTGCGGCCGTCGGCGGACACCGGTCCGGTCTGGTCGACGAACGAGCCGACGAATGCAACCCGGTCCGCGCCGAGGGCCGCCACTGCCGCTTGGAGATTCGACACGTACTGCTGGTAGGCGGGATCCGACACCGTCGTGGTGTCGGACACGACCACCACGAATTCCGAGAGCTTCGCCTCGCCCCTGAGCTGCTCGAGGAGCTCACGGGCCTGCACCGACTCGGGGCGGTCGGTGAAGTCGAACTCGGTGGTGAGCGCCTTGGACAGGTAGGCACCGGCGAGGAAGCCGGCGGCGACCAGCGCAGCCACCCACAGGGCAACGGTCGTCCACGGGCGGCGGCTGGAGGCCCGCGCGATTGTCTCCGGATTCAATCTCATGTCTTCCCCTCGAAGGTGGCGGACGGCTACGGCGCCGACAGGTTACGCGACGCCTCGAGGGGCTCCAAAGCGGGTCACCGCGGTGGCGCACACGCCGCCGCCAGGCCAGTGACGGCCTCGGCCAGGGACACCCCGCGACGTTCGTCCTGGGCGCGCAGGCGAACCCCAACCGTCCGTCCGGCGACGTCGGAGTCCCCGACGACGAACACCGCTGGATGCTTGTGGGTGATGGCGTTGCGGATCTTCTCCCCTACCGTGTCGTCGCCATCGTCGACCTCGACCCTGAGCCCGGCGGCCCGGAGGCCGGCCGCCACCTCGGCGGCGTAGTCGGCGTGGCGGTCGGCCACCGGGACGATCGTCGCCTGCACGGGCGACAGCCATCCCGGAAGCGCTCCCGCGTAGTGCTCCATGAGGACGCCGAAAAAGCGCTCGATCGATCCCATGAGGGCACGGTGGATCATCACCGGCCGCTGGCGGGTGTTGTCCGCCGCGGCGAACTCCAGCGCGAAGTTTGCCGGCTGCCCGAAGTCCACCTGGAGCGTGCTGATCTGCCAGCGCCGCCCGATGGCGTCGCGCACGTGGATGTCGATCTTCGGGCCGTAGAACGCCCCCTCCCCCTCGGCGACCTGGTAGGCGAGGCCGGCCGCCTCCAGGGCGGCCCGCAGGGCGTCGGTCGCCTTCTCCCACTGATCGTCCTCGCCGACGTACTCCTCGGGCTTGGTCGAGAGGTCTGCCTCGAACGTGTCGAACCCGAAGTCGCGCAGCACCATCAACACGAAGTCGAGCAGCCGCTGCAGCTCGGCGGCGACTTGTGACTCCATGCAGAAGATGTGGCTGTCGTCTTGGGTGAACCCGCGGGCTCGCAGCAGGCCGTGCACGACGCCGGACCGCTCGTACCGGTACACGGTTCCCAGCTCGAAGAACCGGATCGGCAATTCGCGGTACGACCGGGACCGCGACTTGAAGATCAGGATGTGAAACGGGCAGTTCATCGGCTTGAGCACGTACTCGTCGCCGTCGTCGATCTCGAGGGAGGGGTACATGCTGTCGGCATAGAACGACAGGTGGCGCGACGTCTGCCACAGGTGGCTCCTGGCGATGTGCGGCGACGCCACCATCTGGTAGCCGTGCGCCATGTGGGTCCGCCGCGAGTAGTCCTCGATGACCGACCGCACCAACGCCCCCCGCGGGTGCCAGAGGACGAGGCCGCTCCCCAGCTCGGCCGGGAACGAGTAGTAGTCCAGCTCGGCTCCCAGCTTGCGGTGATCCCGCTTGCGAGCCTCCTCGAGGCGATCCAGGTACTCGGCGAGGGCGGCCTTGGATTCCCAGGCGGTCCCGTAGATCCGCTGCAACTGCGCCCTGGACTCGTCGCCCCGCCAGTACGCACC
>JAZDHM010000173.1:0-6868 GCA_043805935.1 Actinomycetota bacterium | reverse complement strand
GACTTAAACTCCGCTGTCCCCCCGTGGGGCGTGGGGGTTCGAATCCCTCCCCGGGCACCGGGCGGTCACGCCATTCGTGCCGCCATCGCTTCGGCCACGGAAATCGCGGCGGCCTCCCGGGCATCGTCGCCCAGCGCCATGCCGGCGCGGACGAACTGCAGCAGGTTGCCGATGGTCCACACCACTCCGACCACCTGGCTCTCCGGTCCGGTGACGCGCACGCCGACGGCGGCGTCACCCAGGTCCCCGACCTCGAGCGGCTCGGCCGTGGTCAAGGAACCGGGGGCGAGGCCCGTGATCTGGGCCACCAGATCGACGTCGCTGAAGGACGACTGGATCAGGTCGAGGGCGATTGCCGCCCCCTGGGCATCCGAGAAGAGGTGGGCTCCGGTGATGACGATTCCGGCTTCTTCGCCGAAGAGGGCAAACGAGCCGGCGAGGAAACCCGCCCCCTCGTAGGCCGCCCGCTGGTCGGGGAACTCGACGGCGGGCCACACGTCATCGATCGTGAGGCCCATGGGGACGGTTCCCACCACCGGCGTCGCCCACGGGTCACCGTCCTTCAGCACCGCCATGGCTAGGTCGTCGGCGGTGACTGCGGTGACTGCCGCCGTGGTGGTCGTCGCCGCCGTGGTGGTCGTCGCCGCCGTGGTGGTCGTCGCCGCGGTCGTTGTGGCCGCCGCCGCGGTCGTTGTGGCCGCCGCCGTGGTCGTCGTCGCCGCGTCGCCGCCGCAGGCGGCTCCCACCAGCGCCACCGTCGCACACACGGTCAGCAACCTCGTACAACGCCTCATGGGCGGCTCCTTTCGGGGAGCCATGCTATGCGATGTCGGTGCACCACGACCCCCTATTCGCGGCACGCCATGGCCGATACCTTCGGCCCATGCTGCGTAGAACCCTGCTTCGATTGCTTGTCGTCCCGTCAGTGCTGATCGTCGCCGCATCGCCAGCGGCACGCGCCGCCGAGGAGACCGTCCGATGCCGCGGCCTCCAGGCCACGCTCGTCGGTACCAGTGGTCCGGACACCCTCTACGGCACTCCCGACGACGACGTGATCGTTTCCCTAGGCGGTGACGACATCGTCTTCGCCTGGGACGGCAATGATGTCGTGTGCGGTGGGGCTGGAGGTGACGAGATACACGGTGGTGCGGGCGCTGATTCACTGTTCGGCGGGCCGGGTGGGGACGTGCTCCGCGGCGGCACCGAAGACGATGCACTCGGTGGTGGTCGCGGCCATGACCGGTTGGTCGGCGGCAGCGGCGACGATGTCCTTCGCGGCAGCCGCGGCGGTGACGAACTGACCGGCGGGAGGGGTTTCGACGTGACAGACGGGGGCCGGCGCAACGACGCTTGCCGCCGATCAGAGTGGGCCATTTCCTGCGAACGACCGATCCCGGAGGATCCGGGCGACGCAGTCAACTGCACCGACTTCGCCACATGGCGGGAGGCGCAGATCTGGTTCGACAGGTATGCCACCGCCTACGGCGACATCGCGCATCTGGACAACGACGGCGACGGCGTGGCGTGTGAGACACGTCCACGGGTACCCCAGCCATCCGGCCGCGCCTGAGTGCGGGTTCCACGGATCGTGACCAGCAATGCCATGGAAGACTCACTGAAGCTGGCGGTCAGTAACGGGCGGGCAAGGCGTGACGGGCGACGCTTGTTGCGGCCAGCGGGCATGAGGTAGTGGTCAACCTGTGCCTCAACCCGCCGCCCACTCCTTGACCATGCGATCGAGGGTCCCGAGCGGTACCAATCCCGAGCCCAGCACGGTGTCGTGGAATCCTTTGATCGAGAACCTCTTGCCCATTTTCTTCTCCGCTTCGCGGCGCATTCGCTGGATCTCGAGCCGCCCGATCATGTACGAGCACGCCTGCCCGGGCATCCCGACGTACCGATCGACCTCGCCCTCGATGGTGCCCTGCGACATCGGCGAGTTGGCTCGGAAGTAATCGATCGCCTGCTGGCGGGACCATCCCTTGGCGTGCAGACCGGTGTCCACCACCAGGCGCCCCGCCCGCATCGAGTCGGCCGACAGCATGCCGATGCGCTCCAGTGCCCCGCTGTACAGGCCCATCTCATCGGCGAGCCGCTCGGTGTACAGACCCCAACCCTCCCCGTAGGCGCTGATGAAGGCGTGCTTGCGGAACTCGGGGATGCCGCTGAGCTCCTGGGCGATCGCCAGCTGCAGGTGGTGTCCGGGAATCCCCTCGTGGTAGGCCATCGACTCGATCTCGAACCGCCCCCACCGGGTCGGGTCGGCGGTGTTGACGAAGAACGTCCCCGGCCGCGATCCGTCGGTGGCGGGGCGGAAGTAGAAGGCGGTCGGGCCGGAGGGCGTCTCGGCGACCACGCAGTCGGCCTTGGGGAGGCGCCCGAACCACCCGCCCATCGCCGCCTTCGCCTTGGCCATCGCCTTCTCGGAGGCGGCGACCACGTCGGCGCCCGACGTGAAGTGCAGCGAGGCGTCGTCCCGCAGCCTGCGATAGATCTCCGCCAGGTCGGTGGTCCCGAGGACCTCCTTGCCGAGCGTGCGGTACTCGTCGTCGAGCGGGGCGATCTGCTCGAGGCCGATCTGGTGGATCTCATCGGGGGTCTTCCGGGTGGTGGTGAACCGGAAGAGAGCGGCGGCATAGGCCTGCTCCCCGCCGGGGATCCAACACAGGCCCGGCTTGGCATCGGGCCGGGCTGCCGGCACGACCTCCTCGGCGACGGTGTCACGCCAGCGCCCGAGTGCCGGACGAACCTCGTCGGCGACGACACGGGCCATCTCCCCGCGCCACGCCGCCTCTCCCGCCCAGCCTTCGGGGGAGCGCAACTTGAGGAGGGGGTCGGAGGCGGCGTCGATGGCGAGCCAGGCGTCGATCTGAGCGACGGTCTTGGTGGCGGTGGAGGCCATCGGGGTGCGGCCGTGAGCCACGCCGGAACGGAGCCGGTCGGAGGCGTCGTCGAACGCCCGCGCCATCCCCCGGAAGTGCGACGGCATGGCCGCGGCGTGCTCGGGCGCGGTGAGCGGGTACTGGGGGACCATCACAGGCAGCATCGCCTGCATGCCGATGGCGTGATTGACCTCCAACTCGATGAGCCGCTGCCCGTCGTAGTCGGCGTCGGCGGTCGCCAGGTGCATCAGGACCTCGCGGGTGATCCGCTCGTCGGCGTCGAGCCCGGCCGGGTCGATCGCCTCCGCCTGGGCTGCGAAATCACGCCGGCGGGCGATCCGGGCGTCCTCGGCGGCGAGGGAGACGTCCTCGAACCGGTCGTCGTAGCGGTGGTCGCCCCGCATCAGCGCTTCGACCGGCGACGACTCGACGACGAACTCCCAGTACTCCTTGGCGAGGCGGTCGAGCGCTGCGTTCACGAACGAGTCCTTTCCCGAGGGCGAGGACGATCCTACGGCACCGGTGGGCACGTACAGTCATCGGGTGGCCATGGTCGACTGCATCGGGGGCTGTCACGTCGACGTCAAGGCGACCGTCGACGGGCCCGTGGTCATGGGGACCAGCAACCCGGTGCGAGTGGGTCGCACGCCGGGCGGTGTCGCCTGCAACGTCGCCCGGTGGCTGGCCCGCTTGGGGATCCCGGTCGCCCTGCACTCGATGGTTGGCGACGACGAAGCCGGCCGCGGCCTGATCGATTGGCTAGGCGGCGAAGGCGTCGGCGTCGAGGGGATCGACGTGGTGCCGGGGGCGTCCACCGCCACGTATACCGCGGTCCTCGACGCTGCCGGCAGCCTGGTGCTTGGTATCGCCGACATGGGGATCTACGACCGGATGGACGCCGGCTGGGCGGAGGGCATTCTGCGACGGCTCGGCTCGAGCCTGCTGCTGGCCGACGCCAACCTCACCGAGGCGGCGGTCGCCACCATCGCCCGGGGCAAGCAGGACCGCCGGCTGGTGGCCGATCCGGTGTCGGTGAGCAAGGCCACGCGGATTGCCGCTTGGCTCGATCGGATCGATGCGGTGTTTCCAGACCGGAGTGAGGCTGCGGCGCTCTCGGGCCGGGATGTGCCCCGGGCGGCGGCCGAGACCCTGGTGCGGGCAGGAGCGAACGTAGTCGTGGTCACGCTGGGCGCCGAGGGCGTTGTCGTCGCCGACGAGAGCGGATCGACCCTCCGGCCGGCGGTGGCGCCTCGGAGGATCGTCGACGTCACCGGGGCGGGCGATGCGCTCGTTGCCGGGTATCTCTTTGGGCTGGCTGTCGGTCAAGCCGATCCGGTGGGGTGGGGGCTGGCGGCGGCGAGTTTGGCCGTGGAGACCGTCGATACGGTGCCCGAATCCGTCACCCGGGACCTTGTCAGGTCGAGACTGCCCCGCTGAGTCGAGAAGCGTGAAGCGGAAGCGGGATCAGTCGCCGGCGTCGAGGATGCCGACGTACTGGTCGAGGGCCGCGGGGTTGGCCAGGGCGTCGCGGTTGGTGACCGGCTCCCCGGCGACGGCGAGTCGGACCGCCTTCTCCACCTTCTTGCCGCTGATCGTGTAGGGCACCTCGGTCACCGCGATGATCCGCTTGGGCACGTGGCGAGGGGAGGTCATGGCGCGGATCCGGTCCTCGATCCGATGCCGTAGCGCGTCGTCAAGGGTCACACCGGCTGCGGGCACGACGAACAGGACCACCTCGACGTCGCCGCCGATGTCGCGGCCGACGGCGATGGAGTCGGTGATCTCGGGCATCGGCTCGATCGCCCGGTACAGCTCGGCGGTGCCGATGCGCACCCCGCCGGGGTTGAGCGTGGTGTCGCTGCGCCCATAGATGACGACGCCCCCCTCGGGCCGGATCTCGATGAAATCCCCGTGGGTCCAGACCCCGGGATGGTCGGCGAAGTAGGCGGCGCGGTAACGGGAGCCGTCGGCATCGCCCCAGAAGGCCACCGGCATGGAAACGAACGGCCGGGTGCACACCAGCTCGCCCTTGGCGCCGATCCGGGGAAGGCCCTGGTCGTCCCAGGACTCGACCGCCATACCCAAGCCCCTGGCCTGCAACTCGCCGCGCCGAACCGGCAGGATGGGCACGCCCAGTGCGAAGCACCCGATGATGTCGGTGCCTCCGCTGATCGATGCGAGCTGGAGGTCGTCCGAGACGTTGCGATACACCCACTCGAACTGCTCCGGATTGAGCGGGGCCCCGGTGGAACCCAGCCAGCGCAGCGTGCCGAGCCCGGCGATGTTCTTGGGAACCACACCGGCGCTGGCGTTGGCGGCGAGAAACCTCGGCGACGTCCCGAAGTGGGTGATGCCCGTATCGGCGGCGAGCCGCCATAGGTGCTCGAGCGACGGGTGCGACGGGCTCCCGTCGTAGAGCACGACGGCCGCGCCTGCCGCCAGACCCCCGACCAGCCAGTTCCACATCATCCACCCGCAGGTCGTGTACCAGAACAGGCGGTCCCCGGCGCGCAGGTCGCTGTGGAGCACGTGCTCGGTGAGGTGCTTGAGCAGGGTGCCGCCGGCGCCGTGGACGACGCTCTTGGGCTTGCCGGTGGTCCCCGACGAATACAGGATGAACTGCGGATGGTCGAACGGAAGCTGGGTGAAGTCCGGCTCCGTGGTGTTGTCGACGCCGACGTCGTCCCACCGGATCGACCCCTTCCCCGGATCGGCGCCGCTCGTGTCGACGACGATCAGGTGCTCGATCTCGGGGATCGCGGTCATCGCCTCACCGACCGTGGCGCCGATCGGGCGCTCGACGCCGTTGTGGCGGTACCCGTCGACCGCGATCAGCACTCTCGGGGTGATCTGCCCGAACCGGTCGATGACCCCGAGCGGCCCGAAGTCGGGGGAGCACGACGACCAGATGGCGCCGATCGCCGCGGTCGCCAGCATGGCGATCACGGCCTCCGGTCCGTTGGTGACCAGCCCGGCCACCCGGTCTCGCGGGCGCACCCCGAGTTCGACGAGCGACCGCTGGACCCCGCCGACGCGCCCGCGGAGGTCGTCGCGCGAGATGGTCGACCGGCTGCCCGACTCGTCGGCGACGATGAGTGCCGGTTGGCTGCCCCGGTGACGCAGCAGGTTCTCCGCGTAGTTGAGGCGGGCACCGGGGAACCACTCGGTTCCCGGCATGGCCTCGCGGCCAACGGGCGCCGCAGGCAGCACTGAGGCGACGACCTGGGCGAAGTCCCAGACCGCCTGCCAGAACTCGCCCCGATGATCCACGGACCACTGCCACAGCTCGTTGTAGGAGGCGGGCTGGCCGGGCAAGCGCCCCATGAACCGCTGGAGGTCGGTGGCGGCGATCCGCTCGGGTGATGGCTCCCAGAGGATCTCGGACATGGTTCGAGAGACTAGGAGGCGGAGGGTGGTCCGGACGGTGGGAGCGACTTTCGACGTTCGACAGGAGCGCGAAAGGCGATCGCCTCGCTTCGCTCGGCTGCGAAGGGCGATACCTGGTCAGCGCGACTCTTGCAGGCAGCAGGCAGCAGGCAGCGGGCAGCGGGTAGCGGGCGACGGGTGACGGGTGACGGGCGACGGGCGACGGGTGACGGGTGACGGGTGACGGGTGACGGGTGACGGGTGACGGGCGACGGGTAGCCTCGTCCGGCATGAAGTTCGGCCTCCTCTACGCCAACACCGCGGCGCCCACCCCGGACGCCGCCGTGGCGCTCGCCCGGGCGGCGGAGGCGGCGGGGTTCGAGTCGCTGTGGACCGCCGAGCACGTCGTGGTGCCGGTCGGGTACACCTCGATCTACCCGTACAGCAAGAGCGGGAGGATGGCGCGCGGCGTCGAGGATTTCGACAGCCCCGACCCGCTCGTCTGGCTCACCTACGTGGCGGCGGTGACCTCGACCATCCGGCTGGCGACGGGCGTGTTGATCCTTCCCCAACGGAACCCGGTGATCCTGGCCAAGGAACTCGCCACGCTCGACGTGCTC
>JAZDHM010000172.1:0-5371 GCA_043805935.1 Actinomycetota bacterium | reverse complement strand
GAGGGCCTCGCCTGGATCCGCAGGGAGAGCGGCGACGAGTGCGGTGACGTCCAACTCCCACACCGGAACCGGCGACAGGTCGAACACGTTGCGAAAGTGCGCCTCGCTCTTCCCCAGCCGCATCTCGGAGCGGACCCGGTCGGAGATGTCGGTCACGTGGACGAACAGGTGACCGGGCGCCGCACCCTCACTGATCGCCGACAGCCCGACCATGCCCCAGGCCACGCTGTGGTCGCGGAGGCGGAAGCGACACTCCTGCTGGAACGACCACTCCTCCCCTGCCGTCAACCGATGAACGCGGTCGGCATGCTGGTCACGGTCCTCCCGATCGATGTACGAGAACCACGAGGTGTGCAGGAGAGAGGCCTCGTCGCGTCCCAGCATGTTGCACATCGCCCGGTTGACCCTGAGCAGATTGCCCTCGAGGTCGAGGACCGCCATCCCGCTCTGCGCCGTGTCGAATGCGGCGTGGAGGGTCCCCTCGGCCCGCAGCAGACGGTCGACCACGGTGTCCCGTTCCGTTCGCAGGTCGAGCACGACGTGTCCGACCACGTACGCCGCCACCCCTGCGGCGGCGAGGCCGAGTGCGTTGATGGCGGCTTGGGTGACCTCGACCTTGCCCACACCGAGCGCGGCGACGGCGAGGTAGGTCGTGGCGATCACCGGCGGGGCGAACCGGGCATGCCGGGCAGTGAGGGTCAAGGGAAACAGGACCGAGAACACTCCGAGCCACACCATGAATGCCGGCGTGGCCGCCCCCCCCGCCTGCTCTCCGACCAGCACCAGGGTCCCGACGGAGAGGCCGGCCCGGATCAGGGCGAGCTGGGCGTCCCGCTGGAAGATGCCGGCCACGGCCAGGGTGCCCAGCACGAGGAGGATTCCGGCGAGGGACCACTCCCACACACCGGTGTCGTTCGAGGCCCACACGTAGCCGGCGTTCGTGACGAACGCGGCGACGATGATCGGCTCGATGCGGGTGAAGACCGCACCGGTCGAAGCCTTCTGCGTCGAAGCCACTGTGGTGTCCTCCGGGACCGGTTCAGGTGTATCGGACGGCGACAGGACTGACTGAAGAGCCAAGGGGGGAGCCGACGCCGCCACAAGGTTCAAGACGAAAGGCGAAGAGTGAAATCGAGGCAGGCGACCTTCGACCTTCGACCTTCGACGGAGAGAAGCCCGCAAGCGGCAATCAGCGTTGGGCGATTGGCAACTGGGCAGACGGGCACGAGGCGAGATCGAGCGATCCTGTCTTGCGGGCAGCGGGCAGCGGATCGCGGACAGCCGGGCCGCCCGAAGGCGGCCCTTCGCCCCTACCGCGGTCCCATCCTGGCCCCGGCGTCGAGACGCACCGTCTCGCCGTTGATCAGGGTGTTCTCGAACAGGTGCTGTACCAGCGCGGCGAATTCCTCGGGACGGCCGAGCCGTTTGGGGAACACGTGGACGTGCGTCAACGACTCACGGACCTCTTCCGTCATTCCGGCGATCATCGGCGTCTCCATGATCCCCGGGGCGATCGTGTTGACCCGTATGCCATATGAGGCGAGGTCCCGGGCGAGGGGGAGGGTCATCGCGGCCACGCCGCCCTTGGACGCCGAGTAGGCGGCCTGGCCGATCTGGCCTTCGGTGGCGGCGATCGAAGCGACGTTGACGATCAGCCCCCGCTCGCCGTCGTCGTTGGGCGTGTTCTTGGCCATGTACTTGACGACGTTGCGTGTCACGTCGAAGACGCCGATCAGGTTCACGCGGAGCACCTTCTCGTACAGGTGGAGCGGGAACAAGTCGCCGGAGCGGGTCATCACCCGGTGCGCCGGGGCGATCCCGGCGGCGTTGACACACAGATGGACGCCTCCCATCGCCTCGGCCGCCGCACCGACTGCTGCAGCGACCTCCTCGGGAACGGTCACGTCGCCGGCGACGAAGCGGCCGCCGATCTGCTCGGCCACCTCGGCCCCCTTCGACTGCGGCAAGTCGAGAACCGTGACGGACGCGCCGGCCTTGGCGAAGCGGCGAGCGGTGGCCTCGCCGAGACCGCTGCCGCCTCCGGTGATCAATGCCTTGGAACCCTTGACCTGCATGACCTGCTCCTTTGCCAGCACGCCCACATTCTCAGACATGCCCCGGAGGCCGCGGGATGTCGGCGAACGCCCTGCCCCGATCGGCGAGGATGCCGTCCGCGATCTGGTCGAGCGAATCCATGAGCCAGAGGTACGCCGCCTTTCCCTCACGAAAGTCGGCCTCGGCCATCCCCTGGATCCGCCCCTGCTCCTGCAGGTCGCGGACCCCTCGAAAGTTGCTCTTCGGTTCCGTCGTGTACACGCCGAGCGTCTTGCCGCCGCGCTCGTTGACGATGGAGAAGCAGGGCACGTCGCTCGGTCCGTCGCCGACGTAGATCATGTTGCGGATCGGGACCCGCCGCTGTTCCTGGCCCAGTCGGGCGTTGACGTCGATCGCCGGGTTCTTGTTCACGCCCTTGTTGATCTCGAAAATCGCCCTCGTCTTGGCGGTGTTGTCGATCATGTACCCGAGGTGGCTGACCTCGTGTCCGGGGTCACCGACGTCGAGCCGCTCGCGATACCCGGGGGGAGCCAGTCGTTCGATGAAGGTGTTCGCCCAGATGCCGTCGAGGTGTGGGGCGATGATGCTCCCCTCGATCATCGGCAGGATGCCCGTAGAGACTACGTAGTGCTCGACGGTGATCCCGTCGGCGGCGAAGCGGGAGTCCTCGCTCACCCTGGCTCGGGTCGACGCGAGAAACTCGGGGATGCCCGGGGCAGGCGGGATGAGAGCACCCAGTTCGCGCAGCCGGGTGTTGGTCAACCCCTTGAACACCCCCGCTTCGACGTAGGAGAGAATGTGGAGCAGGTAGGCGGCCTCGCGGGACACGAGCCCACCGCGGCGGGCGTAGTAGTCGACCAACCCGTCGACCTCGCCCCAGAAGGTCGCGCCGTCGACGCCGTACGCGGCGAACAGCGGATCCTGCTGGTTGCCGGGGATGAGCGTGCGATCGAAGTCCCAGAGGAAGGCGATGACCGTCTGGGTGAACAGCGGTACGGGCATACCCGGTCAGGGTACTTCGGGACCCCCGAACCGAATGGTCTCCCGGTCGGCCCACCACGGCTGCAGGGTCACCGGCGATCCGCGCAGCGCACGGTGGGCCTCACCCATCCGTGAGGCCGGGACGATCACCGACAGCTGCCATTCAGGGCCGGCGGAAGTCCGCGACACGGCGGCGAGCGGCTCGAGCCGCTGGAGGTCGGAGGGGAACCACTCGACGATGCCCCTTTCGGGGGCGACGACGGCGATCCCGTCGAGATCGGCGTTCCCGGTGAACCCGGCCAGCGGCGTCTCGATCACCGATCCCTCGTAGTGCAGGTGGATCGATGCCGCCATCGACGCGGCGGTGTGATGGGTCGCCCGGTTAGTCGTCGCGGTGAGCACCACACGCCCCTCCCCGGTTGCTTACACCCATGTAGTTTACCAGAGAAGTCGCCGAAGCCACCCCGGCCCCGGCACACTGCGCCCGATGGCACTCGCCCTGAGTGACCGCGACCGTGAGATGGCAGCCGGTGAGCACGGCCGGGCGGCAGCAATCGCCATGCGGATCATCACCCGTGTCGCCGAGGCCGATCAAGCGGCGCGGCTCATCGACGTCACCTCGGCACACGTCGACTCCTGCCTCTATCACGGGGAGGCCGGACTCGACTTCGCCGAGCGCCTCGCCGCCGCCGCCGGCAGGGTGGTCGTGCCGACCACCCTCAACGTCTCCTCGCTGGACCTGCTCCATCCCCATCTGGTGCATGCCGATGAGCGTTTGGTCGATCGCGGCCGCCGCCTTATGTCGGCCTATACCGCCATGGGTGGCAAGCCCACGTGGACCTGCGCCCCGTACCAGACGATGCACCGGCCCGGCCTCGGTGAGCACGTGGCGTGGGCCGAGTCGAACGCCGTCGTCTTCGCCAACTCGGTGCTCGGCGCCCGTACCGATCGCTACGGCGACTTCATCGACGTCTGCGCCGCCCTCACCGGCCGGGTTCCCGAGGCCGGCCTCCACCTCGACCGCAACCGCCGCGCCCGGTCGGTGTTCCGGCTGATCGGCCTCCCCGACCGCCTGGCGGCGTCCGAGGTCCTCTACCCGGTCCTCGGCCATCTCATCGGCCGGCAGACCGGGACGAGAGTGCCGGCGATCACCGGGCTGCCGTCGGGCGTCTCCGAGGACTCCCTCAAAGCGCTCGGGGCGGCGGCGGCATCATCGGGTGGGGTCGGCATGTTCCACGCCGTCGGGACGACCCCGGAAGCGCCCACCCTGGAGGTCGCGCTGGGCGGAGCCGACCCGGACATGGTGATCGACGTCGACGTCGCCGCCCTGCGCGTCGCCTGCGACGAGCTGACCACCGACGCCGCCGGGACGCTCACTGCAGTGAGCGTGGGGACGCCGCACTTCTCGCAGGACGAGTTCCGGGCGCTCGCCCGCCTCGTCGCCGGGGGCGTGGTCGCCTCCGGGATCGAGTTCTACGTCAACACCAGCCGGGAGGTGCTGGCGGCGGCGGCCGCCGAGGGCACGGTCCACTCGCTCCGCTCGGCGGGGATCGAGATCGTCACCGACACCTGCACCTACATCACCCCGATCCTGCGCGCCCGCAGCGGGGTCGTGATGACCAACTCGGGGAAGTGGGCGTGGTACGCCCCGGCGAACATCGGGGTGCAGGTGGCGTTCGGCAGCCTCGAGGACTGCGTGGCGTCGGCGATGACCGGCCGGATCACCCGTGACGAGGCGGTGTGGGGTGCCTGATCGGGTCCTGCTCGCCGGCGAGGCCTCGGGCACGGCATTGGTGCTCGACGAGCCGCTGTCGATGTGGGGAGGGCTCGATCCGGCGACCGGAGAGATCATCGACCGCCGCCACCCGCAGTTCGGGCTCCTCTCCACCGGCCGGGTCCTGGTGATGCCGACAGGACGGGGGTCGTCGTCCTCCTCGAGCGTCCTCGCCGAAGCCATCAGACTGGGGACGGCGCCGGCGGCCGTAGTACTCGCCGAGCCCGACGACATACTGCTGGTCGGGGCGCTGGTGGCGGAAGACCTGTACGGGGTCACCTGCCCGGTGGTGGTGGCCGACCCGGCCACCTACCGGCGCCTGAGCACCGGCGACCAGGTGACGATCACCCCCTCCGGTGTGAGCATCGGGACCGCACAGATGGGCACCTGAACCGGGGTGCCGGGAAGTAGCGTGGCGGCGGGAAGGCCACGGTGAGCGACTACGAGATCCAGAAGATCGAAGCGGCGGAGGCGCGGCCCCTGCGCCGGGCGCTGCTCCATCCGTCACTCCCGGCCGCTGCGGTCGACTACGAGGCGGACACCCATCCGTCGGCGATGCAT
>JAZDHM010000171.1:0-2448 GCA_043805935.1 Actinomycetota bacterium | reverse complement strand
GTCACCGTGATCGAGCAGATCGCCCGCACCGCCACCGGCATCTCCAATGTGTCGGTGGTCTGGGACCACACCGGACAGATCGGCTCGGCGGGCTCGACCTCGGCCTCCCGCCAGACCCAGATGACCGGCGGGGCCACCCTGCGCGCCTGCGAGGCGGTGGTCGCCGCCGCCCTCGCCAGAGCCGACGCCGACTCCCTCGACGACGAAGGCGCCTGGCGCGACGACCAGCTGGTGATGACGCTGGCCGACCTGGTGGCCGACGGACCGCTCGAACACCTCGAGCGGTTCCGCCACCCACCGACCTCCCGGGCGGACGAGCACGGCACCGGCGACGTCCATGCCGGATGGGCGGTCGCCGCCCACCGGGCGGTGGTCGACGTCGATCCCGAACTGGGTCTGGTCCGGGTGGTCAGGGTCGACACCGCCCAGGACGTCGGACGCGCCCTCAACCCGCAGGCAGTGATCGGCCAGATCGAGGGAGGGATCATGCAGGGCGTCGGCCTGGCGGTGATGGAAGAGATCGTCGTCGATCACGGGGTGATGAAGAACGCCTCGTTCACCGACTATCTGCTCCCCACCTTCCTCGACGCCCCCGAGGTGGCCGCCACCCTCATCGAGGAGCCCGACCACTGGGGACCCTTCGGTGCCAAGGGCGTCGGTGAGCCACCGACGATCTCGTCGACGGCGGCGGTCGTGGCCGCCATCCGCAACGCCACCGGCAGGGCTCTCACCCGCACCCCGGTCCGCCCGGAGGACATCGCGTTGTGAGCGACACTCCGGGGAACGAAATGCCGTGTGGGGCGGGCGCCTACGAATCCCCCAAAGTTCGAAGGTCGAATCCGCGATGCGCAATGCGCCAGAAGAGCGCATGAGAGTCGCTGTCATCGGCGGCGGGATCGCAGGCGCCTCGGTGGCGTACGAGCTGGCCGACTCCGCCGACGTGACCCTGCTCGAACGCGAGGCCGTGTGCGGCTACCACTCCACGGGACGCTCGGCGGCGCTGTTCACCGAGTGCTACGGCGACCCGGTCGTCCGCCGGATGGCCATCGCCAGCCGCCCGTTCCTGGCACGACCGCCGGAGGGCTTCACCGAAGACGACATCCTCCGCCCGCGCTCTGTCCTGTTCGTCGGCACCGGCGCCCAGCACGCCGCCCTCCAGGCATCCCTCGATGACTACCGGTTCATGGTTCCGGACGTGCGCGGCGTGTCTGCCGAGGAAGCGCTGGCGATGTGCCCGGCTCTCGACCAGCGCGTGATCGTCGGCGGGATCTTCGAACCCGGCGCCCAGGACATCGACGTCCACGCCCTCCACCTCGGCTACCAGCGGGGTCTGCGGCGGCGAGGCGGCCGCATCCTCACCAATGCCGCGGTCGGCGGGCTGTCCCGCACCGACACCGGCTGGAGGGTCGAGTCAATGGCGGGGAACTTCGACGCCGACGTCGTGGTCGACGCCGCCGGGGCGTGGTGCGACATCGTCGGCGCGATCGCCGGCGCGCGTCCGATCGGACTCGTCCCCAAGCGGCGCACCGCCTTCACCTTCCCGCCCGGGGTTGAGCACGGCAGCTGGCCGATGGTCATCGACGTCGAAGAGCAGTGGTACTTCCGGCCCGAGGGCGCCCAGGTGCTCGCCTCCCCCGCCGACGAGACACCGATGGAGCCCGTCGACGTCCGCCACGACGAGGCCGACGTGGCGCTGGCGATCGAGCGGATCAGCGCCGTGACCACGCTGTCGATCCGATCGGTGGATCACGCCTGGGCCGGCCTGCGGTCCTTCGTCGCCGACCATCGGCCGGTGAACGGGTGGGATCCGGACCTCCCCGGGTTCTACTGGCTCGCCGGCCAGGGCGGCTTCGGCATCAAGACCTCGCCGGCAATGGCCCGCTTCGCCGCGGGCCTGATCCTCCACCGCCAGCCGCCTCCCGATCTCATCGCCGCCGGCATGACGCCCGACCTCGTGGGGGTGTCGCGGTTGAGGTGATCGCGGCGCAATGCGCAATGCGCAATGCGCTGCACTCTCTCAACGAACAACGAACAACGAACAACGAACAACGAACAACGAACAACGAACAACGACGGTAGATTCTCCTCACGGGCTGCAGTCGCGCCACCGTGTCGGCCAGGAGGGCGTGATGGCGAAGTGGACCGACGTCGACCCTCAGGGACTCCATCCCGAGAGCCTGATGATGACCTACGGGTTCCGCCCCGAGTGGTCGGAGGGAGCAGCCTCACCACCCATCTTCCAGACATCGACCTTCGTCTTCCCGTCGGCGGCGGTCGGAGCGAGGTGCTTCCAGATCGCCTACGGCATGTCGGCTCCCCTCGCGGACGAGCACCCCGACCTCATCTACTCGCGGCTCAACAACCCGAACCTCGAGATCGCCGAAGACCGGCTCGCCCTGTGGGACGACGCCGACACGGCCGCGCTCTTCAGCAGCGGGATGGCGGCGA
>JAZDHM010000170.1:0-5598 GCA_043805935.1 Actinomycetota bacterium | reverse complement strand
GTCGTTGACCGGGATCCGGTAGACCGTCGGGCCGTTGAGGTACATGAGCTTGATCTCATCGGGCGTGCGGCCGGTGCGGCGCCGGATCAACAGGGCGTAGATCTTGAGCGCGAAGAACGCCGGCAGGGCGTACTGCTCCGGTGGCGCCTTGCCGGTCTTGTAGTCGGTGATCACCAACGACCCGTCCGGCCCCTCCTCCATTCGGTCGAGAATCCCCCGGATGACGATGCCGTCGAGGTCCTCGAGCATGTCCAGTTCACGGTCGATCGGATCGAACGAGGTCGGGTCTTCAATCGAGAAGTAGTTGGCGAGGAGGTCGAGGCTCTCCAGGCCCCAGGCGCGCTCCTCCTCGACGGATGCGAAGAGGCCCTCGAACTCGGTGCCGCGGATCTCCGCCCACGCCCCGCGGAAGAGGTCGTACAGGCGCTCGGGTGTCCGCTGCTCGGCGGGGAGGTCGAAGAGGCGCTGCAGGGCGAGATGCGCGGTAGTGCCGCGCGCCTGGTAAACCGTCGCCGGTTCGGGCAGTCGATCGATCGCCCGGAACTTGAACAGCTGCGGGCAGTGCTTGAAGTCGCTCGCCCGGCTCGGTGACAGCGTCTCCAGTTCCATGCGCGGGACTATACGTCAGCCGAGTGACACGGGTGTAGTTCGCGCCCGCCGGGGACGCAGGTCCCCGTCCCATACGGCGAAGGTCACCGATCCGGCCGTGACCCACACCGCGGCCATGAGGAACATCGGCGAGTAGCCCACCGCGCCGATCAGCAGGCCGAGGACCGGCCCGCCCACGAGCGCTCCCGCGTCGAAGATCCCGGTGTAGATCGTCGACGCCGAGCCGCGATCCTGCCGGTGCGCCCGGGCGAAACTGGTGGCGTAGAGGATCGGGAAGCAGTAGCCGTGGCCGGCACCGCACATCGCCCCGGCCACCACGACGGGTGCGGTCGAGTGGGCGCCGGCCAGGACGACGAAGCCACTGGCGAACGCCACCATGGCCGGATAGAACACCCGCTTCGGTCCGACGCGGTCGGGAAGCCAGCCGAAGAACACACGGAAGAAGATCGCGGCAGACGCATACGCCCCGAAGAAGGCGCCGACACTCCCGATCCCGGTCTCGTCGACGAACGTGCGGAGGAACGTGAAGTAGGCGGTGAGCGAGAAGGAGAACACGAACGTCATCCACCAGATGGGCAGCAGGTCGCGCTGGATCAGGGGCCGGCTGAACGACACCGGTGCGCCCCGGCCGGCCGGGACCGAGGATTCCGACAGGGGGAGCGACATGGCAAGGGCGAGCGCCCCGAGGGCCAGTGCCGCGGTGAAGAGAGCGGTGAAATCCCCGTGGGTGAGAATGAGGTCACCCAGCACCCCACCGACGGCGACGGGGAGCATCCCCGAGACCCCGAACAGGGCAAGTCCCTGCGTCCGCTTGTCGTCGGGCAGGATGTCGGCGGCATAGGTGAAAACCGAGGCGAACAGCAGCGCCTCGGCGAACCCGTGGATGATCCGCACCGTGAACAGCCACGGGCCGAAGCTGTGCACCGTGAAATACAGTGATAGCGCCACGACGTGGAGCGCGTTGCCGGCCACCATCACCGGCCTCCTCCCGCGGCGATCGAGGAGACGTCCGATGGTCGGTCGGATCGCCAACGAGGCGAACGCCGTGGTGGCGACCACCACCCCGATCTGGATCTCGCCGGCCCCCAGGCGCTCGAGGTAGCGGGGGAAGTGCACGAACAGGAAGAACGCCAGGCCGGAGAGGAAGCTCACTCCCCAGGCGAGGGCGAACCGGGGGGTGATGAGGCGATCCATGGCGGTCCCGCAAGGGTAGGAGCACGACGACGGGGCCCCGGAACGTGGTCGGGGGAGCCACCCGCGTCATTGGCAACGAGCCAGGTACGCCCAGGAGCGGGGTCCCGCGCCGCCCTCGGGACAGGGACCGGCCGAATCGTCCTCGCGAAAACTCCTCATGACACGCGAAATCTCTTCAGCGTTTTCGCTTGACCGCTAGGTGAACCGCGTCGTACATTCGTCACTGTCACCCGGAGTGATCCGGGGATGCCGAAGGCGGGTAACCGCCGGAGGCGGCTACCGGCCTCGCTCCCGCAAGGGAGGGTCGCATCGGCCGAAAGGACGGTGCGGTTGCCGGGCCAGCCTTCACACCGGGCTTCGGTCCGAGGTGGGGGACAGGAGCGGATCGCGAGGCACGCTTCGACCGGCGAACCCCGAGAGGGTTGAGGCTTCGGCTGAAGGCTCCCTCGGGGTTTTCCGCGTGTCGGACGCGATTCCCGACCCGCGGTCACCGATGACGCACCCCGAGCCGCGCCTCGGTACGATTCCGCCATGGCCTATCCCCGCCGACTCCTCACCGACACCGAATCCGTCGTTCGCGAGTTCCGACCCCATTGGCGCCTGCTGTTCTTCCCGTTCCTGTGGACGCTGTTGTTCGCCGTGGCGATCTTCTTCACCTGGAGTGTGGCGCCCGACTCGAAGCTGTTCGACTGGGTCGTCACCGGGCTGGCGCTCATCGGCTTCATCCGATTCGGCTTGTACCCGTTCGTGTCGTGGTGGTTCACCCACTACATCCTCACCAACCATCGGCTCATCAAGCGCGCCGGCATCATCGCCCGCGCCGGCAAGGAGATCCCGCTCGAGAACGTCAACGACCTCTCCTTTTCGCAGAACCCGCTGGAGCGCGTGCTGCGCTGCGGCGATCTGCTGATCGAGTCGGCAGGCGAGCAGGGTCAGGAGAGGTTCGCCGACATCCCCGACCCAGAGGGCTTCCAGAGCCTCGTCTACAAGGTCCGCGAGATCCGTTCCAAGGAGCTCGCCGCCAGCCACGGAGTGGAGCGGACCGACACCGCCTCGCAGCTGGAGCGGTTCGGGGCGCTGCTCAAGGAGGGATTGATCACCCGCCAGGAGTACGACCGCAAGAAGGCGGAGATCCTTGGTCCGTCGGGGGAGCGGCCCGCCAAGGGCTGACCCCCGGCCGTCGTCGCCCGGTAGATTCGCGCCTCCGCTTCAAAGAGGGCGTGCGCGTGGGTCACATGATGGACGACGTCCCGCTGCTGGGCTGCAGCGACAGGCCGCTCGATGCCTGACAACCCGGCCCTCACCGCGGTTCGGGCATCGGGGATCCCGCATGCGGTCGTGGAATACGAGCCGGTCGAGTCCGTCGAGCAGGCGGCGGAGGCGCGGGGCATCGATCTGCACGAGCTGGTCAAGACCATCGTGGTCAGGCGGGGCGCGGGGGACCTCCTGATGGTGCTGGTGCCCGGCGACCGGGTGATCGATTGGCCCAAGCTTCGCCGGGTGCTCGGCGTGTCGCGCATGGCGCTGGCGTCGGCCGACGAGGCCCTCGCCGCCACCGGCTACCTGCCGGGCACGATCACGCCGTTCGGCTCGTCGACCGCTATGGCGGTGATCGCCGACGCCTCGATGCAAGGGCTGGCGTCGATCGGGGGCGGGGCGTCCGGGGTGGCGATCAACGTCGCTGCGAAGGAGTTGATCGCGTTCCTCGACGCGGTCGTGGCCGACGTGACGAAGGCGGCGAACTGAGCGGAGCATCGACGCATCGAAACCGGGCTTCCGGAATCGCCCTCCGCCCTACCATCTGCTCCAAGATGCGGGGATGATTCAAGCCAGCAGCGACCGCCGCCACAGGGCGGAACAGGCGGCTCTGCTCTCCGCCCTGCTCCCCGGTCTGGGCCAGTGGTGGTCCGGCCGGCGGTGGCGCGGCGCGCTGTGGGCCCTACCGGCGCTCGCCGGGCTGGCCGTCGTGTTGACCGTCTTGTTCTCGGTCGGGCGCGACGGCGTCACCGCGCTCCTCCGGATCCTCGTCCAGCCTCGCTGGTTGTGGTTGCTCCTGGTGGCCAACGCCGTGCTGGCGGTCGACCGACTGGCGTCGGTGGTCGACGCGTGGTTGCCGCTGCGGCGGCCCGCCTCCGGTTCCGGCGGCGTCTGGGGACTTCGGGCGGCCGCCGCCGTCCTGGCTCTGGTGATGTTGATGCCACACGTGATGGTCCATGTGTATGCCGCCGAGGCCCTCGGCCTGCTCGACACCGTCTTCGACGACCCAGATCTCCCGTCCTTGGCGGAACGAGAGGCGGCGATTCTCGCCGAGGGGTTCTCCGAGGGCGACCTCGGCCCGACGACCACGAGCACGACGACCGCGGCGTCGACGACCGGCGACGACGACACCACGACATCGGCCACGCCCAGCAGCCCCGATCTGCCCGGCAGCGATCCCATCTGGAACGCCGACGACAACCGCCTGGGGTCCCGCTACACGGTGCTCCTGGCCGGCGGTGACTTCGGCCCCGGGCGCCACGACCTGCGGACCGACGTCATGATCGTGGCCAGCCTCGACCTCGTCGCCGGCAAGGCGTCGCTGATCGGCATCTCGCGCGATCTCGCCAACGCACCCCTTCCAGAGGCGTGGGCGGACACCGACACCATGCACAACGTGCAGACCTGGCACGAGGATCAGGCGTACAAGAAGATCGTCGCCGCGGCGGAGGCGGCGGGAGTCGAACCTCCACCTGAGGAGCACGCTCCGTTCTGCGAGTGCTTCTACGACCGGATCAACTACCTCCACGTGCTCACCACCACCTGGGTGCGCACCTTCCCCGATGCCCCCGACCCGGGGATGGAAGCGCTTCGTCAGACCCTGGAGGTCCTGCTCGGCATCCGGATCGACGCCTACGTTCTCGTCGACTTCGCTGGGTTCGTCGACCTGGTCGACGCCTTGGGCGGGGTTCGGGTGACGGTCACCGAGTCGCTGCATGAGTTGTTGTCACCCGCCCGGGAGGGCGAAGATCCGGTCGCGATCGACGTCGAGCCCGGCGTCCACGTGCTGGACGGCCACCAGGCCCTCGCCTACGTCCGCGACCGCACCGGGTCGTCGGACGGCGAGCGGATGCGCCGTCAGCGATGCATGGTCCGGGAGCTGGCGGCATCAGCCGACGCCGGGACCCTGCTCCGGGCGTTCCCCGACATCTCGCGGGCGATCCGGACCTCGACGACGACCACGCTGCCGCTCGACCTGCTTCCGGACATCATCGATGCGCTCGCCGGCCTCGACCCCGACGACATCGCCACCTTGGGGATCGGCGGCCAGTTCTCCTCCCAGAAGAACTACTTGAACCTGCCGATCATCGAGGCGGACCGTGTGCGGGCCGCGGTGGCGGGACTCCTGGCCGGGGTGGCCGAGGGCACCACCCTCGGCTCGGCCGACGAGTGCTCCTGACCTCCCGGTACCATCATCGGCCGATGCGCACCCTGCACGGCGACTGGTTCTACGTGGCGGTGATCACCAACGGCGTCGTGGGTGCGTGGGGCGTCGCACTCGCGATCTTGAAACGGCCCGCCGGCAGGGTGTTCCGAGTCGCCACCTACGTGGCGATCGGCACGATGCTGGTGCAGGTCGGCCTCGGGTTCGCGGTCTACGCCCAGGGTCACCGTCCTGCCAACGACCTCCACGTCTTCTACGGGTTCGTGGTCCTGTTCACGCTCGCCTTCGCCTACATCTTTCGGGCGCAACTCGCCAAGCGCCCCGCCCTGGCATGGGGCCTCCTGCTCCTGTTCGTGATGGGACTCGGCCTGCGC
>JAZDHM010000169.1:0-3933 GCA_043805935.1 Actinomycetota bacterium | reverse complement strand
GCGTCATCCGACAAGAGCGCCTTCGCCACCTCTTCAGGCATGTGGTAGGTCTCGGCCTCGGAAGGAAAGTCGCCGCTCTCCACGTCGTGGAACCACCGCTCCACGGCTTCGATCGCCACCGAGGTGAGGTCGGCGTACTGGCGCACGAACTTGGCGACGTGATTGCCACCTAGCCCGAGCAAGTCGTGGAACACGAGCACCTGGCCGTCGACCTTGGCACCGGCTCCGATGCCGATCGTCGGCGCCGACACCTCCTTGGTGATCAGCTCGGCGAGGAGGTCGGGGACCCCTTCGAGGACGATGGAGAACACTCCGGCGGCGTCGAGGGCCTTGGCATCGGCGATGAGCGCGCGGGCCGTCTCCACCTGCTTGCCCTGCACCCGGTACCCGCCCATGGCGTTCACCGACTGCGGTGTGAGGCCGAGGTGGCCCATCACCGGGATCTCCGCATCGAGCACCGCCTCGATCATCCGCAAACGCTTGCGGCCGCCCTCGACCTTGACCGACTCGGCTCCGCCCTCCTGCACGAACCGGCCGGCGTTGCGAACGGTCTCCTCCACCGACACGTGGTACGAGAGCCAGGGCATGTCCCCGACGATGAGCGCCGCCGGCTTCGTGCCGCTGACCGCCCGAGTGTGGTGGACCAGGTCGTCCATCGTCACCGTGAGGGTGGTGTCCCGGCCGAGCACGACGTTGGCGAGCGAATCGCCAACGAGGATGATGTCGGCGCCCGCCCGGTCGGCGATCCGAGCCGAAGGGGCGTCGTATGCCGTGATCATCTTGAGCTTGGGGCCGCCTTTGGCGGCGCGCACCCTTGGTGCAGTCACCTTGTCGCGGGTCTGGTCGCGCATCGCATTTCCTTTCTCTCCACCGTCACCGGTTGGGGGAACCTGCGCGTTCCGTTGCTTCGAGCCCGCCGTCCGGGGATCGGCCGCATCAGTCGGCCGTGCCCCCACGGGCAAGGCGAATGATAGAGAACGGTTGCAAGAGCGTTACCCGTTGTCCGCTGTCCGCTGTCCGCAAGAGCATTACCCGTTGCCAGTTTCCAGTTGCCCGCAAGAGGTGCGTCATCCGGGTTTCGCCTTTCGCTCATCGCCTTTCGCTCTTCGCTCTTCGCCCGCTGCCCGACGCCCGACGCCCGCAAGCCCGCTGCCCGACGCCCGACGCCTGGAAGCCCGCTGCCGGGTCCGTCGCTAGCGTTTTCCCCGTGGCGCGCAAGGACATCACCTTCACGGCCCAGGAGACGGCCGCCTACCTGGAAGCAGGGCGGACCGTGATCGTGGCGTCCTTCAACAAGGACGGCAGTACCCATCTGGCGCCCATGTGGTACGTGGTCGAAGGGGGCAAGGTGGCCTTCCGGTCGTTCACCAAGTCCCAGAAGATCATCAACCTGCTGCGAGACCCGCGCATCACCGTGCTCGTCGAGACCGGGGACGCCTACGGCGAGCTCCAGGGGATCATGATTCGGGGGACCGCGACGCTCATCGACGACCCGGCCTTCACGCTGGCGCTCTACGGCCGGCTCGCCGCCAAGTACGGCATGGTGGGCGACGCGCCCGTGGTGCTGGACCCGGCCGCCCTCGAGGCGGCGTTCGGCCGATTCGCCCCAAAGAACACCTCGGTGATCGTGGAACCCAACAAGATCACGTCGTGGGACCACTCCAAGCTGGGTGGGGCGTACTAGTCCGTCACCCGTCGCCGGCTGCCCGCCAGATCATCTGTCGAGGGTCTAAGGTCGAAGGTCGAGAGTCGCCAATCCGGCCGGTCTCGTTGGGTTTCTGCTCGGAAAGACCCAGAACTCGCGAAAACTCCTCTTCCCTCCGAGTTGACAATCGTTATATCGAATCGATATAACGAGTCGAACATGCTCGACATGGCGATCCTCGGCCTGCTCCGCGAGGGCCCGATGCACGGGTACGAGCTGAAACATCGGCTCGTCGACCTGGGCTTCTGGCGCATCTCGTTCGGATCGGTGTACCCGGCGCTTCGGCGCCTGGAACGTTCCAGCTGGGTCGAGGTCTCCAGTGGGGCGGGACGGCGCAAGGAGTACCGGGTCACGGCTGAAGGCAAGGAGCACTTCCAGCAGATCCTCGAAGACGAGGCGTCGGAAGTGGAGAACACCACTGCCTTCCGGGTGCGCCTCGCCTTCTTCCGGTACATGGAGCCGTCCGTCCGCATCGGCTTCCTGGAGCGGCGCAAGTCGGTCCTCCGGGAGCGCATCGCCACCGCCCACAACTCCCTGCGAAAGACTGCCGACCGGGTCGACCGGTACACCCAGTCCTTGATGGAGCACGGGGTGAGGGCGGCAGAGGCCGATGTGGCCTGGCTCGACGAGCTGATTGCGTCCGAGCGGACAGACGCACCGGGGCACGACGAAACCCCGCACAAGAAGTGAGAGAGAGGGAGGACCATATGGCAAAGGTCAGGGTGGCGATTGCTGGTGTCGGCAACTGCGCCAACTCGCTGATCCAGGGCGTCACGTACTACCGAGACGCCGAACCGGGGGCCGTGGTCCCCGGCCTGATGCACGTCGAGCTCGGCGGATACCACGTCCGCGACATCGAGTTCGTCGCGGCCTTCGACGTCGATGCCGCCAAGGTCGGCCAGGAGTTGACCAAGGCGATGTGGGCGGGCGTCAACAACACCTATCGGTTCGCCGACGTCCCCGAGCTCGGGATCGAGGTCCAGCGCGGGCCGACGCTCGACGGGCTGGGCAAGTACTACCGGATGACGATCGAGGAGTCGGCGGAAGAGCCGGTCGACGTCGTCGCCGTTCTCAAGGAGTCGAACGCCGACGTCCTCGTGGCCTACCTCCCGGTGGGCTCGGAGCAGGCGCTTCGCTTCTACGCGGAAGCCGCGATCGAGGCCGGGGTCGGATTCGTCAACTGCATCCCGGTGTTCATCGCCTCGGACCCCGAGTGGGCCCGCAAGTTCTACGACGCCGGCGTCCCGATCATCGGCGACGACATCAAGTCGCAGGTGGGGGCGACGATCGTGCATCGCACCCTCGCCCGCCTCTTCGAAGACCGCGGGGTGATCATCGAGCGCACCAGCCAACTGAACGTCGGCGGCAACATGGACTTCAAGAACATGCTGGAGCGTGAGCGTCTCGAATCCAAGAAGATCTCGAAGACGCAGGCGGTCACGTCGCAGCTCGACAACGCGTTGGCCTCGGACGACATCCACATCGGCCCCTCCGACTACGTGCCGTGGCTGACTGACCGCAAGTGGGCGTACATCCGGATCGAGGCCAAGGCCTTCGGAGACGTCCCACTGAGCGCCGAGTTGAAGCTCGAGGTGTGGGACTCGCCGAACTCCGCGGGTGTGGTCATCGACGCGGTGCGCTGCATCAAGCTGGCGCTGGACCGCGGGATCGGCGGACCGCTGCTCGCCCCGGCCTCCTACTTCATGAAGAGCCCGCCGGTGCAGTTCCGTGACGGCGACGCCCATGCCTACGTCGAGGCATTCGCCGCCGGTGATGACCTGACCAAGGAAGCGTTGGCGGGGTACCTCGAGAGCTGAATCCGTTCCCTCACTCTCTCTCCATCGGGGCCGCCCACAGGGCGGCCCCGATGGTGTTGCTTACGGTCGCCGTTACCAGTTACCCGTTTCCCGTTTCCTGTAAGAAGCGTGTCGGCGGGTTTCGCCGTTCGTCGCCCGTCGCCCGACGCCCGACGCCCGTAAGCCGGTTGCCCGTTACCCGTTGCCCGCAACAGGGTTACCAGCTTCCAGTTGCCAATTACCAGCTACGAGCAAGACCATCCGTCGCCCGACGTCCGTAAGCCGGTTGCCCGTTACCCGTTAAGACCCGCGGCCTTATTGGAGCGCCTGACCTCTCGTAGTGGGTCAGCAGAGCCCTGTGTCGTGCGCCACGCGCGGTGATTCACACACAGCGCGCCGCCGTGATCGGACTCGAGACGAGTAGAGGCTTAG
>JAZDHM010000168.1:0-8602 GCA_043805935.1 Actinomycetota bacterium | reverse complement strand
CGACGCATCCGGGTCGTTCCGGATGGCGGGCCCGGCTGTGCCGGCATACGTTCTGGGTGGCAACCGTCTCCAAATGAAGGACCCCCGTGTCGTCCAATCAACTTGCCAAGTCAACGAGTCCTGCATGGAAAGCGCTGGCGTGGCTCGCCTTCGGCATCCCCGCCACGGTCGCGGCCGTGTTCGGGGGGCATGCCCGCTTGGGGCCTGTGCATGGACACCCCCGACACGTGCGCCCCGGGCACCCTGCCGAACTGGTGGCAGGCAACGCTCCTGATCGGCGCCGGCGTCGTGTGCCTCATCGGCCCCACCCTGGTGGCACTGATCCTCGGAGTTCGAGCGTGGCAGTCGGGCAACACCCGGGCGTGGATCGTGACCGCCTTCGCGGCCGTCATTGCGGGGTTGCTCACCCTCTTCGGGATCAACGCCATCTCTTGACATCCAGACACAGACCGATCAACCCAGCACGACCACACTCCCTCGAACACTCCGCCAACGATGGTCACCGTCCGGAAACGTCACGGTGTCACTCGGGTAGGCGACCCGCCCCCGACCACCCCGCTACCGTCGCGACTGTGCGGGCCACCCCCGTCTCCACCCCGGGCGAGTTCCTGGAGAGGGCGGGCACGCTTCTGGGTGCCGACGAGGCGCGGCACAACCTGATCCTGGGCCTGGCCTGGGTGCTCCATGACCGCCCTGAGGTGTACCCCAACTTCGGCATGTGGGTCGTGGAGGAGGCCGAAGCCCCCGTGGCCGCGGCGCTCATCACCGTGCCATTCAACCTGGTCCTGGCGGACGCCGATCCTGCGGCCCTGGAACCTCTCGCCGCTGCCATCCGGGAGTCGAGCCTGCCGATCCCCGGAGTCGTCGGCAACCGCCCGACGGTCGAGGACTTCAACCGGATCTGGGCGCCCCTCACCGGAGTCACCCCCCGGCTGCGGATGGCGCAGGGAGTATTCGCCCTGGAGCGGGTCCGGCCCGGGAAGCCCGCGCCGGGAACGGCGCGTCCCGCCGGACCGGACGACCGAGCCCTGGTCCTCGAGTGGCTGGACGCGTTCAGCGCCGAGGCTCTGCCCGAGGAACCGCGGGACCGGGAACGGACAGAGCGCGCCGTGGATCGCCTTCTGAACCCAACGGTCACCGACTCCGGGCTCTGGATCTGGCAGCACGGACAGGAAGCCGTCTCCTTGGTGGGTTTCGGCAGCCCCACCCCGGGCGGGGTCCGCATCGGCCCCGTCTACACCCCTCCGCGGTTTCGTCGCCAGGGCTTCGGCACCGCCTTGGTCGCCGCAGGCTCCTCGTGGCTCCTCGAGCATGGACGACAGCGTTGCTTTCTGTACACCGACCTCGCCAATCCGACCTCGAACGCCATCTACCGCAGCATCGGGTACGAACAGGTGGCGGAATCGGCCGAGTACGCGTACGAGGCCGTGACTCACATCGCCCAGTGATGAGGCGCCACTGGCCGACGAGGTCCACAGGCAACGGGTGTGGCACGCGCGGATTCCCGCTCCAGCCCCCGCAATGTCATGGCACCGCATCCGGGTGGTCCCGGATGGTTGGCCCCTGCCTCCAGACATACGTTCTGACCTGTCAGGTGGAGACGGGAGGTTCACCATGACACGCCGGAACACAACCAACCGACCGGGAAGAGCCGGTCTCATCGTCCTCATCACCTCGACCCTGGTCCTTGCCGCCTGTGGCGAACCCGCATCGGAGGTCACCACCACGCAGACCCCGGTCACCACCACGACCCAGGCCGCCACGACCACCGCGGCAACGACCACGACCGAAGCGACCACCACCACCGAGGCCCCAGCCGTCGTCCCCCAGATCGAGTTGATCTCGGGACTCCTGCAGACCCTCCTCACGAGCGACGAGATCGGGGGCGGCTGGGTGAACACGGGGCACGCCATCGCCATGGCTGCCTCACCCCAAGACCGGTTCCTGTGCTCGGAGGGGCAGGCGATCGCCGACCAAGTGGGATCGAGCTTCGCCCCTCAGGTGTCGACCGGGTTCCGCCTGGGCGACGACGGGCCGAACGTCTCCGAGAGCCTCAGCGCCGGCGAACGCACCCAGATCGAGCAGGACTTCGCCACGTGGGTCTCCGCCCTCGAGGCCTGTTTCGGCGACGCGCCCTGGGAGATCCCCGAACTGGGCACGGTGCAGCTGGAGCGACTCGACGTGCCGTCGATGGGAACGCAGAGCATCGCCTACTCGGTCGCTGCGTCGCGCCAGTGGAGCACCGTGAACGTCCTCATCTCGGCCGATGACTCCGGGATGGCCGGCGTCGTGACAGTCCAGATCAACACGGGAGGGCCACAGGCCGAACAGCCGGATCCCGAGGAGGAGTGGATCCGCATCGCCGGAGCCGCCGTCGCCAAGGTGGAGCCCGGCCTCGCCGGCACTCCCACATTCGTCATCGAGGCGGCGGACCCAGAGGAGCTCCTCAGCCTGGGGTTTCTCATCCAGGGGCTCCTCACCACCGAGGAGATCGGTGGCGGGTGGGTGGACCAGGGCCGCATGGTGGTGCCGCCGAGTGCCACCGGTCAGGAGCTGGGCGGCGGAGTGCTCTGCCCCGAGGGGCAGGCGATCGCCGAGGGGATCGGCCCCGCACTGGATCGGCAGGTGTTCACCTCCTATCGCCGGGAAGGCTCGCCGCGGGTCACGGAGAGCCTGATCCCGGGGCACCGAGACCAGCTCACCCAGGACTTCGCCACCTGGGTCAGCGCCGTGGAAGCCTGCTTCGACAGAGAGCCTTGGGATACCCCGGAGGCGGGGATCCTGCAAATGGAACGGCTGGATCTGCCTTCGCTTGGCGCCCAGAGCATCGCCTACTCGATGGGCCCGGGAGCGGACGTCGGGGCGGACCCGTGGGTCGAATGGCAGATCATGACGATCCTCGTCACCGATCTCGACCCGAGCAATGACAACGCCGTCGTGATCAACCTGGAGGCGACCATCGTCCACGACCCGCCCGACCAGCCGGCACCGACCCTCGAGAACGATGAGCTGATCCGCATCGCCGAGGCCGCGGTCGGCAGGTTCCTCTTCGACGGGTAACGGCGTTTCGATCGCCGACGCATGGTCTGGCCCCCGGCTCCCGGCCGGGGGCCAGACGCGTGTGCGGCGACAAGGTCGGCGTCGAATCGGGGGACGCTACGCTCGACCCTGGAGGCCGGTCAGGTTGAGTCCAGGCCCCGTCATTTCGCTGATCGACCAGACCCTGAACCGGGTCGTAGTCGCCTTCCGCCTCGTTTCCGTGGTGTGGATGGGAGCTCTCGTCAGCACCACGCTCGTCGACGACCCGGGCGCCAGACGCCCGGTGGTGGTCGGCACGTTCGCCCTGGCCGCCGCCTGGAGCGCGCTGACGGTCACTCCCCCAGTCCGCCGCCGTTGGCTCACCACCCCCACCTGGGTAGTAGCCGACGGGCTGGTGACGGTTTGGATCTCGATCTCGCCGTTCGTCGCCGGTTCGCGCGACCTGTTCTTCGGGGGCTATCCGTTGTCGTGGCTGCTCCTGGTCGCCTACGCGGGCGGCCTCTGGCCGGCGATTACCGCTTCGGTTGTGCTGGCCGCCGGTCAGGTGATCGGCTCGATAGGCCGCGAAGGGCACACGATCACCAACACCGCCGGCGACATCGCAGTGTTCATGGTGTCTGCCCTCGTCTTCGGGTGGGGCATCGACGTCCTCCGGCGCAACGACCGCCTCCGCACCGACGCCCTCCGCGCCCTGGAGGAGGAACGCCGAGAGCTGATGTTGGCCAACGACCGGGCGGAGATCGCAGCCCATCTCCACGACTCGGTGCTCCAAACCCTGGCGCTGGTGCAGCAGAGCGCTGCCGACCCGCGTCGCGTGACCGCCTTGGCCCGCGGGCAGGAGCGGGAACTGCGGCAGTGGATCGATCAGATCGCCTCGCCCCACGAACGCAGCTTCCGGGCCGCGCTGCGGCAAGCGGCCGGCGAGGTGGAGGACACCTTCCTGGTCAAGGTGGAGACCGTGGTCGTCGGCGACTGCTCCACGGACGAACGGCTCGAGGCAGTGCTCCACGCCGCTCGCGAGGCGTTGGTCAACGCGGCGAAGCACTCCGGGGCCGAGAGCGTGTCGCTCTATGCCGAGGTGGAACACGACCGGGTGACCGTGACCGTGCGCGACCGGGGCAAGGGGTTCGACCCGGCCAGCATCTTCCCGGAGAATCGAGGCCTGGCAGATTCCATCGTGGGCCGGATGAGTCGCAATGGCGGGACCGCTGAGGTCGACTCCTCCCCCGGCGGAGGAACCGAGATCGTCCTCAGGATGGGACGCGCCCATGACTGAACGGGAATCTCCAAAGCTGCGAGTGTTCGTGGTCGACGACCACGACCTGTTCCGCGCCGGGGTTCGCGCCGCGATCGGGGGGGAGCTGCAGATCGTCGGCGAGGCCGACTCCGTCGAACCCGCCGTCGAGTTGATCAGGGAGCGCCACCCAGACGTCGTCCTGCTGGACGTCCACCTGCCCGGAGGCGGTGGGCGCCGGGTGGTGTCCGAGGTGGCGCGTACCCACCCCGCGGTGCGCTTCCTGGCTCTGTCGGTGTCGGACTCCCCGGATGACGTGGTGGCGGTGATCCGGGCTGGCGCCTCCGGCTACCTGACCAAGACCGCCACCGCCCACGAGGTCATCGAGGCGGTGCGCCTGGTAGCCGCCGGGCATGCCGTGTTCTCGTCACAGCTGGCCGGTTTCGTCCTCGAGACCTTCCCGGACATCAGCACTGCGGAGGTGGATGCCGACGTGGACCGCCTCACCGCCCGCCAACGCGAGGTGCTGCGCTACATCGCCCGGGGCTACACCTATCGGGAGATCGGCGAGGCGCTCAGCATCTCGACCAAGACGGTGGAGACCCACGTTTCCGACGTGCTCCACAAGCTGCAGCTCAGCAACCGCAACGAGCTGACGCGCTGGGCGGTCGATCGCGGCCTGGGCTGAGGCATCGGCTTCAGGAGTCCGCGGCGAGCGCCGCCCCCCTACCGGCTCGCCAGCCACTCCTCGTACGACAGGCCTTCCATCCAAGGGGTGAATCGCGTCTCCCGGAAGCGGCGCTTCACCTCGTCGAACGTGGCCGGGTCGGGCGAGTTCTCCAACGACCACACCACCAGGTCCAGCTGCGGTTCCCAGCCCGCTGCCCCCAGCGCCTCATCCACCCCGTTGCGCCAGTCAGGAAGTGACGCCGGGTCATGCGCCCGCCAGTACGCGGCGAGCTTACGGGCGAGGCGCACCACCTTGCGCAGCACCGCGGCCGGCTCCTTGGGAACCCGCTCGCCGATCATCGCGGATGCCTCGGCCAGCCACTCGGCGAGTGCGGGGTCGTCGACGGATGACGGATCGGAGACCGCGCGATGCCACAGGTCGTCGACGAACGCGGTGACCGCGACGGCACTCACACTGTGTCGACGATCTCGGGGCGCAGGTCCGGGCACGTGCCCAGATGCGCGGTCCGGCGGGTGTGCAGCCTCGCCACCACCTCGGCGTCCTCCGACGACCGGCCCTGCTGCTCGTACAGCAGCCGCGGCCGCAAGACGGCGGGATCATCGACTCCGGGGTTGACGATCTGCGATCGCGCTCGGATCTCCATGGCTCCATCCGGGTAGAGAAGCGGCGAGTCTACGGAATCGCCGCCGGATCGTGCCCGGTCTCGGTGTGCACGACATCGGCGAAGACACGAGCCAGATCGGCGGTGATCGGACCGCTCGCAACCTCGTGCTCCCCGATCCGACGGATCGGCATCACCTGCTTGCTCGTCGACAGGGCGAGCACCTCGTCGGCCGCGAGCAGGCGTTCCAGCGGATACCGCCCCTCGGCGACTCCGATGCCAAGACGAGCGGCGCACTCCAGCATCACGTCCCGGGTGATCGAAGGCAGGATCCCCAGGTCGAGCGACGGCGTCTCGACCCGCCCTGCGGTCACCCAGGCAACCGTGAAGGTCGGGCCCTCGAGCACCGTCCCCTCCACGGTGGTCAACAGGGCGTCGGAGAACCCGGCGCGGCGCGCCCGGTCGGTCGACGCACTGTTCGGCGCGTACGAGACCCACTTGACCCCGGGGAAACCGGAGGCGTCGGTGCCCGGGTGCCACGGGGCGGCCATGGGCAGCACGGACAGGCGCTCGGGCATCTCGGGAACGGGCTCCCACATCACCACACTCCGCGGCTCGACCGCCACGAAACGATCGCGCCCGCCCCCGGTCAGGATGATGCGGACCTGGCCATCCCCCATGCTCCTCGCCACCTCGGCGGCCCACGCCGCGATCAACTCCCGCGCCGGGTGGGCGATCTCGAGCGCTGCGGCGCCGCGCTCCAGGCGATCGAGATGGGGATCGAGGCGGAACAGGGCGCCCCGATACGAACGCACCACCTCGAACACGCCGAATCCCCGGATCACGATCCAGTCGAACACCGGCACCGAAGCGTCGGATTCGGGCGTGGCGACGCCATCGATGAGGACTCTCACGGGGCGAGGCTAAACCGGTCGCTCGGTGTGTGTTGCCCATCGGACCGTTGCCCGTTGCCCGTTACCCGTCGGACCATCGGGCCATGACGCACCGCCGATCGTCTTCGCGGCCTTCCTAGCCTTCCCTCGTGGCCCACGATCAACTCACCTTCCTCCCCGAGACCGCCCGGCGGGTGCTGCGGACCGGGCCGGAGCCGGACGCCACCGCCGCCCGGGTCGCCGCGGTTCTGGCCGCCGCCCCGTCACTGGCCGGGCCGGGGACCGCCGACGCCCTCGTGGCGGTGTGCGGGACGAGCCGAGCACTCGGCTCGCTCCTGGTCGCCATTGGCGACGACGCCGCGCCGCTCATCGCCGCACACCCCCTTCCGCCGCCGGCCCTGGACACCCGGCACCTGCACCGAGGTGTGGCCGAGCACCTGATCCGCATCGCCGCCGCCGACCTCACCGCGAGGCTGACGATGCCCGAGGTCGGCGTGGCGCTGAGCGACCTCGCCGATGCGGCAGCCCGGGTCGCGCTGGCATCGGCCGACCCGGATCCCGCCATGGCGGTCATCGCCCTCGGCAAGTGGGGCGGGCGCGAGCTCAACTACGCCTCGGACGTCGACCTCGTCTTCGTCCACGATGGGAACGAGAACGCGGCTGCGGCGGCGGCCACCCGATTCATCGAGACGATGACCGAACGCACCGGCGACGGCGTCGCCTTCCGGGTCGACACCGACCTCCGGCCGGAGGGGGCGGCCGGTCCGTTGACGAGGTCCCTGGACTCCTACCAGGCGTACTGGGAGCGCTGGGCCCAAGCCTGGGAACTCCAGGCGATGATGAAGGCACGAGTGGTGGCAGGCGACGCCGCCTTGGGCAAGGCGTTCCTCGCCGCCGCATCCCCATTCGTGTTCCCCGACGTGCTCGGCGCCGACACGGTGCGGGAGATCCGGGTGATGAAGGCCCGGACGGAGGCGCTCGTCGGCGGGGACGAGGAGCTCAAGCGAGGCATCGGCGGCATCCGCGACGTCGAGTTCGCCGTGCAGCTGCTCCAGCTGGTCCACGGCAGGGCCGACCCGGCACTACGGACGGCGAATACCCTCGAGGGCCTCAAGCGCCTCGGCGAGGGCGGGTACGTCGAGCCGGCCGAAGCCGCCGACCTCGACGAGTCGTACCGGTGGCTGCGGCACGTCGAGCATCGCCTTCAGCTGTACGACCTCCGCCAAACCCACACCCTTCCGCCCGATGCGGGATCGCGCGAGCGGGTGGCCAGGGCGGCCGGCTACCGAGACGGCCCTGACGCGTCCGCCCTGGAGGCCTTCGAGGTGGCGCTGCGATCACGAAGGACCCGGGTGCGCACGATCCACGAGCAGCTCTTCTACCGGCCGCTGCTCGAGGCCTTCGCCGACGTCTCCGGCGAGGTCGTGGAGCGTACCGATCGGCAGTTGGCCGCGTTTGGCTTCACCGAGTCCGCCATCGCTCGCACCGCCATCACCGAGCTGACCGGCGGCCTCTCCCGTCGTAGCCGGCTGATGCGCCAGCTGCTCCCCTTGATGCTCGGGCGGCTCTCGGATTCCCCCGACCCCGACCTCGGCCTGCAGCAACTCCGTCTCCTGGTCGGCTCGGCCCCCGATCACGTCATCGGAGCCCTCCGCGACCATCCCGTCGTCGCCGAGCGGCTCTGCCTGCTCCTCGGCACCTCCCGGCTCGCCGCCAGGTTGGTCGACCGGATCCCGCCGGCGCTCGCCGGGCTCGCCGACGACACCGCCCTGGCCGCCGAGCCCCCCGATCTCGTCGCCGAGGCCGCCGCCCGCCTCGCTCTTCGGCGCGACGGCCTGGCTCGGATCGAATCGCTGCACCGATTCCATGCCGAGCGCCTGCTGCACACGACGATGGCCGACCTCGCCGGGTTCGCTGACGAGGTCGGGGTGGCGCACCGGCTCGCCACCACCGCCGACGCGGTCGTCGAGGCGGCTCTCGCCGATGCGGTGATGCTGGCGACGCGCGAGGGCCATCGCCCACCCGACATGGCGGTCATTGCCATGGGCAAGTGGGGCGGGCTGGAGCTCAACTACGCCAGCGACCTCGACGCCCTCGTTGTTCATCGCGACGGTGACGACCGGGCCGATGCCGCGGCGGCCCGA
>JAZDHM010000167.1:0-2438 GCA_043805935.1 Actinomycetota bacterium | reverse complement strand
GGGAAGGCCACGGTGAGCGACTACGAGATCCAGAAGATCGAAGCGGCGGAGGCGCGGCCCCTGCGCCGGGCGCTGCTCCATCCGTCACTCCCGGCCGCTGCGGTCGACTACGAGGCGGACACCCATCCGTCGGCGATGCATGTCGGCGCGTTCAAGGACGGGGTCCTCGTCGGCATCGCCTCCGTGCATCCCCAGCCGATGCCATCGGCCACCAGGACTGGGGCCTGGCGCATCCGCGACGTCGCCGTCGAACACGGCCATCGCGGCCGGGGCGTCGGTGCCTGGATGCTGGAGCGCTGCCTGGAGCACGCCTCGGCCACCGGAGGACGGGTGGCCTGGTGCGCCGCTCGCGTCGGCGCCTACGGGTTCTTCGAGCGGCTCGGATTTCGGAGGGCGGGCCCCCCGATCGACGATCCCCAGGACGGGCCGCAGTACCTGATGTACGTCGATCTGGGACCGGTGGAGAAGAGCTGGAAGCTGTAAATCCGTCGCCCGCTGCCCGCTGCCCGTCACCCGTCTCCCGTCACCCGCTGCCCGCTGCCCGCTCCCCGCAAAACTCGTCCCCGCCCAGGAACGCGATGAAGCTTCTTGCTGGAAGCTGGTAGCTGGAAGCCTCCTCGGACGCGAAAGAGCCGGGAGACACTTCAGCGTTGCCGCCGCCGCGAGAGGACCAACTCGCGGATCTCCCGACTCCGGTGGTCCGGGTTGGAGTCGCCGCCTTACCGGGAACGGTCCCGGAGGGGCGGCCACCCCATGGATGGCCGCCCTAGCGCCCGACCACCTCCGAAGTCCCGAGAAGACTGGAATTCACCTTCGGACCACCTCCTTTCTTCGTGGCGCAATGATGCCACACGACCGGGGATTTCGCGCTCCAGGCCGGCCACCGGGACTTTGAGTAACTCGCGAAACCGTGGCAAGGTTGTGCCCGTGAGCGACCACTCGATCTCGAAGTTGGCAGGCGGCCGGCCCCGCAAGACCTACGGGGTGGATCGGACTTGCGCCGCCTCGGGCTGCACCACCCGACTCTCCGCCTACAACAAGAACGAGTTCTGCTGGACCCATTTCCAGCCGGTTCCCCGCCCCGCCCGGATCCCCGCTCCCACCGGGCATTGAAGGGCCGATGAGGGCCTCCCAGGCCGCCGTGGCGTAGCGTCGGGGCGATGCCGGAGCACTTCAAGCTCGTCGAGACCGCCCCCGGCGTGCACGCCGCCGTCGCCGACATCACCGGTGCCGCCGTCGGCAATGCCACCATCATCGACACCGGCTCCAAGACGGTCGTAGTCGACACCTTCATGACCGCCCAGGCCGCCGCAGAACTCCGGAAGGCCGCGGTCGACCTGACCGGCCGCAGCGCCTTCCTGGTGGTGAACACGCACTGGCACGGCGACCACACATCGGGAAACCAGGTGTTCGCCGACGCCGTCATCGTCTCCACCAGGACGACCCTGGACCTGATGGTGGCCAACGCCCCGGCCGACCTCACCGCCTACGAGGCGGAGGTCGACGGCTACATCGCCTCGTTCCGCGCCAAGCTGGAGTCGCCGAACGATTCGGAACGGGCACTGGCGAAGCGGCGGATTGCCGGCCTGGAGCAACTCCGCCAGGCCATCCCCGGGTTTCGGTTGACCCTCCCCGACGTGCTCGTCGACGACCGCCTGGTGATCACCGGAGGACGAGACCTCCAGGTCATCACCTACGGCGGCGGCCACACCGACAGCGACACGTTCGTGTGGATGCCCGCCGAGCGGCTCCTGGTGTCGGGCGACCTGTGCTGGACGCGCATCCACCCCCGCATCCACGACGGCCATCCCGCCGCCTGGGCCGCGATCCTCGACCGAGTGCTGGACCTGAACCCGGTCACCGTCATCCCCGGTCACGGGTCCCCCGCCGGGTCGGAGGTTCCGGCAGCGTTGGCTCCCTACTTCCGGCTGGTCGACGCCATGGTCGACAAGGTGCGCGCCGGAGCCGACCCCGCCTCCCTCCCGCTCCCCGCCGGGTCGGAGGGATGGGACGGCCCCGAGCGGCTCAGGGACGGACTGGCGACGCTGGCGAAGGGGTAGGTAAACCGTAAACCGTTACCCGTTGCCGGTTACCAGGCAGACGGGTGGATGCGGCTCTTGCTGGAAGCTGGTAGCTGGAAACTCCTCAGAACTGAAGCGCCGCCGCGGCCCAATGGAACCCGGCGCCGAAGGCGGTGAGCACCACAAGGTCCCCGGGCTTGATCCGACCCTCCTGACGCGCCTCGGCCAGGGCGAGGGGGACGGTGGCCGACCCGGTGTTGCCGTACCGATCCACGTTCACGTACACCTGGTCCTCGCGGAGGCCGAGCTTGGATCGAACGGCCTCGATGATCCGCAGATTGGCCTGATGGGGGATGACGAGCGCGATCTCATCCTTCAGCCGGCCCGCCTGGGCGACCACCCGCTCGGCAGCCTCGG
>JAZDHM010000166.1:0-7145 GCA_043805935.1 Actinomycetota bacterium | reverse complement strand
GGCGGCCGGCATCCCGCCCAATCAGCGGGCTTCGACCAACCTGCTGGAGCTCCACGTGATCGGAGCGGGCTCGAAGGGGATTCGGACGGGTGCGGTCTAGAGTCCCCCGGTCATGGGCAAGCCGATAGCCGTCTCCGGCTCTACCGTCGTCGATCAGGTGCTGCTGCTCGACACCGACCGGAGCATCACCGGCCAGGATGGGATCGGGTTCGAGTCCCCGGAGGCCGCCGCCGCGGCGGGCACCTTCCCCGCTCGGCTCGCGAGCCGGCTATTCGAGGGCGTCGCCGGGGTCACCCACGTGTTCGTCGCCTCGAACCAGGTGGTCGTCGGGCGACGCGGGGGGTGGGACGATGCGGCCGCCGGTGCGGCGGCGGAGATCGTGTCCCGGTTCTTCGTGTTCTACCCCCAGGCCTAGTGGACCGTCGCTCAAATGATGCTGGCGTCTCTCCGGCCCTCGACGCCCCTGGCGGCGTCCTCCTCCTCGACGCACGCTGCGAGTGCGCCTTCGTCGTGCGTCCTTGCCAGATGACGCCGATGCCTCGGAGACACGCGCACCCCATTCGAGCGACGGACCACTAGGGGGCTGCCAGCACGCCCATCTGGACGGTGACGATCGTGTCCGGGTCGACCCACTCGCCCGGGGCCGGGTTCTGGGCGCGGACGGTGTCTACATCCGCGGGGTCGCTCACCACGAAGTCGATACCCTCGGCGATCTGTAGCCCGACGGCCTCGAGAGCGGACTTGGCTTGCTGGTAGCTCATGCCGCCGACATAGGGGACCTGCACCGGGCACTTGATGTCCGGGTCGTAGTCCCGATGATCCTCAGGCAGCTCGCACGGGTGGACGGCATAGGTGACCGGGAACGGGTCGTACCGCCATGACCAGGTCTGGACCTTGGTGTGCCCGTCGGGGTAGGTGATGGTGCGGGTCACGCTGGCGGTGAACCCCGGTTTGCCCTCGTCGACCAGCTCCTTGTCGCCCGGGTGGAGCGTGTCGTCGGGGAGCAGGTACTCCCCCGGCTCGGTGAAGTTGGTCTGCGTGGAGGTCTCGCTGGTAACGGTGATCCCGCCGTTGTCTCCGAAGAACTTCACCGTGATGCTGTCGTTGGTGTACTCGGTCTTGATGTACACGGCCGCCGCGGTGTCGTTGCGGAAGACGAGGTTGGGCGTCGGCCAGCCCAGGGTCGCCTCACGGACCATCGGGTACCGGGAGAACCACAGTGAGTGCGGCCGGTGGGTGACGTCCTCGAGCCCGGACCAGTAGATGGCGTTGTACAGGGTCGTTGTGAACTGACTGGTTCCGCCGCCGATGTTCGCCGCGTCGTCGCAGCAATAGACGATCGCCCCGATGATTGCCCCGGCCCGCTTGTAGCCATCCTCCTCGGTGCGCTGCCCGACGTAGGCATTGAGGTCGAACTCCTCCCCGGGGAGGACGATCGCGCCGTTCACCTCGTCGGCGATGCGATGGATGTTGTTGATACGGTTCAGGTTCTTCTCGTCGCCGCAGCACGTGTAGAAGGTCGTGGCCGTGTACAGCAGGTTCTTGATCCCCAGGGCCTGAGCGTCCTCGGTCGTGAAGGCCGGGGGATTGCCGTCGCGCACCGGCAAGGGGGCGGTGCGGGTCACCGAGTTGGCGGCTGCCCACACGGCATCCGGCAACGCGCCGTCGTCGATGATCACGCCGTTCGCGCCGGGCAGGACCAGCGGGATGTCATCCGGCCGGATCACCACCTGGGCGTCGACCGGGTCCTTCTGGATGGTGGCGCGGATCGGGTTGATGAACTGCACGAGCGGCCCGATCTGGAAGAACAGGTCGATCTGCGGATCGTCGGCCGGCCCGGAGATGTGGCTCGTGATAGAGGCGGCGAGGACCTCGGGTGGAAAAGTCACCGATGTCTCGGGGAGGATCTTGGCGAGGGTGACCGGCTGGTCGACCAGGGTCCGTGCCTTGGTCACCGCGCGATCCACGTCGGTGTCAGTGAGCACGGGAACCCGGAACTCGGTGACGGCGGTGACCGGCTGGCGGTTCCCGAGGAGGGACGCTCCGATGAGATCCGCCGTCGCCTCGTAGTCGAGCCCGGTTCCGGAGGCCGGATAGATCGGGACGATCTGACCGCCCTCCAGCTTGATGCCACCCTCGGTGGGCGGATCACCGATCGCCTGAGCCTCCCACGAATGGAGGATTGCGATGAGGGAGTCGCGGTTGTAGGTCGCCGGCAGGGGCAGCACGTCGGGCGACCCTCCGGTGAGGTGGCCGAGCCACCAGCCCATCTGGCGAGGGAATGCGCCCTGGCGCCCGATCTGGAGCGCCTCGTCGACCACCGCCTGCTCGTCGAGGTCGTACCCGACGGCGTAGGGGAGAAGGGTGAACTGGTTCTCGACGACGGTCACGGTGATCGGCTCGTTGCCCAGCCGGGCCTCGGCCTGGACGATCGCCGACCGCGCCTCGGCTGCGGTAAGCCCGGCGAGGTCGATCCCGCCGATGGTCACTCTGGCGAGGATCTCCCCAGAGTCGGCGGCCCGGTCCATGGCGAACACGACGCCGATCCATGCAAACAGGATCAGCGGCGCGGCGGCCGAGATGATGACGATGCGAAGCGATCGTGGCATACGGGCCCAGGGGACGGCGGAGGCGGGATTGTACCGCCGGCCCTGAGAGATGCGGGTTTCGCGAGGTGGTCGGTCGATACCATCGCCATGATGACGCTCGACCCCCCCCTCCTGTTCCCGCCCGTCGTCCCTGGGGATGACGTCGTCGTGTCGGCCACCACCTTCGTGTCGTTCGAGCAATGTCCGGAACAGGCGGGTGCCCGCCTGCGCGGCGTCTACGGGCCGGAGTCCCGCGCCTCGTTCGTGGGTGGTCTGGCTCATCGGATCTTCGCCCGGCACCTGACGTCGGGACCGATCGACCGGGCTGGGTTGGAGGCTGCCTGCCGGGAGGAGATCGGGTCGGCGATGAACCCCAAGATGACCTCCCTGGGTATGAAGCCGAGCACCCTCGCCGGTGTGATCCGTGATGTCGGCGGGCTCTACGACCGGTTCAAGACGATGGGCACCGAGGGGTTCGAAGGCGCCGAGGTGGAGCTGGAGGCCAGCCCGAGCGACGGCGTCGTGCTGCGAGGCAAGGTCGATGCGGTGTTCGACGCCGGTGAGGCGGGGGTGCGGCTGGTCGACTGGAAGACCGGCGGCCTGGGCGACCCCGGCCTACAGCTGTCCTTCTACTCGTTGCTGTGGGCGCTGGATCGGGGAGAGATTCCCGGCCGGGTGGAGGCGGTCTCGGTGGGGTCGGGCGAGCGGATGGAGGAGGTGCCCACCCGCGCCGGGATCGAGGAGACCGCCGCCAGCGCCGCCGCGATGATCACCATGCTGCGCGAGTCGTGGCGCACCGGTGCCGACCTGGAACGGGTGGGGGGTCCGTGGTGCCGCTGGTGCCCCCTGCTGGACGACTGCTCCGAGGGCCGCGCCGCCACCCGCCTGCTGGACCGGTGAGGCCGGGCGGCGTTCAGACCTGGTCGGGCCAGAGCACCGGGGTGGCGAAGGGGTCGGCCGGCAGCGCTTCGATGTGGGAGGGGAGCACGATCGTCTCCCCGTCGAGCCGGGCGGCCAGCAGCCGGGACAGGGCCACCGCCACGTCGGGATCGAACTGCGTTCCGGCGCACCGGGTGATCTCGGTGACGGCAACGGTCGGGGGGAGCGCCGGCTCGTACGGCCGGTCCGACGTCATGGCGTCGTAGGCATCGGCGACCTGCACGATGCGCACCGTCAACGGCAGGGTGCGCATGTCGGCGCCATGCGGATAACCCTCGCCGTCGACGCGCTCGTGGTGATAGAGGACGGCGGCGGCGACGTCGCGGTGAGTGATGTCGACGACGAGGCGGTGGCCTTCCTGAGGATGGTTGCGAACCGCACGCCATTCGGTGGCGTCGAGGCCGGCAGGCTTCCACAGGACAGCCTCGGGGACTCCCATCTTGCCGAGGTCGTGGAGCAGCCCCCCGAGGTAGGCGCGGTCGACCTCGTCCGCGCCGAGGTCGAGTTCCCCGGCGATCGCCGCTGCCAAATGGGCGGCGCGCAGGCCGTGGTCGGCGAGCTCCGGGTCGCGCAGACGCATGACCTCGAGCAGCTTCTGAGTCGCCGCCGACTCGGCGGTGTCGGAGGTGCCAGGGATCACGCCAACTCCTGCCGTGGGCGGTGCGAGCCAGAGATCGCGAAGGCGATGGTCATCGACGGCATCTGGCCGCCAGGTTACGACCGGCACCCCTCGGCACCGTGGCTTTCCGTCAGGCGGACGGGGCGGCGGCGGTGATCGCCCGTTCGATGGTGGCGGCCCGTGTAAGCAGGTCGGTGCGCAGCTCGCCGAGGGTGTCGCCGAGCCCGTCGACCGACTTGCGCATGCCCGTGAGGGTGGCCCGGGCGGTGCGCAATTGGTCGGCGAGCTTTCGAATCGAGTCGACTTCGTCTCCGATCGTCGCCACGTCGATCGTGTCGATGGTGCCGGCGGCGGCGGCGGTGATCGCCGCCTGGGCGAGCGTGAGTGCCACCGCCGTCATGGTGCCCTCGTTGTCGACTGCGAGGATGCGGTTGCCGTACACCCCGAGCGACCCGACCTCGGCGGGGTAGGCGTCTCGGCCGGAGATGCACACCGCGGCCTGGGCGTCGCGGTTGTCCATCGCCCGGTCGAGTTCCTTGAGGATGCCGTCCTTGCCGCTCAGGCCGATGCCCGCCTGGTTCTTCGCCTCGATGGCGATGCGGCTCCCGGTGGGCAGGGTGATGAGGACGTCGCCGACCTTCCCGGTCGCTCCGGCTGTGATGCCGGTGCGCTCGACGACGCATCCGCCCACCCGGCCGGCCCAGGCCCGCGCCCAGGCCTCCACTTGGTCCTCGAAGGCAAGGCCGTGGGCGGTGCCGCGAGCGGCCTCGGCCGCGCGTCCTTCTTCGACGCCGTGCTGATGGACGATCAAGTCACGAAGCTCGGTGAACCGCTCGTCGATGGCGGCGGACACCCGCTGCAGCGCCGATCCGTCGGCATCGGGGTCGAGCGCCGCAGCGAGGCGCTGCTCGAGGTCGCCATCCGCGCCCACCAGGTCGGTCAGCCGAGTGAGAAACGTTGTTGTGGCCGAGCCCTCCAGCGCCGGGTCCAGCCGGCCGAGCAGATCCCGCTGGAGCGAGGCGAACTCGGCCATCGCCTTGGCGGTGAGCGAGGTGTGCTGCTCGGGGTCGAACTGCCTGGTGAATGCCTGCTGGGCGGTGTCGAGGAGGGCGGCGATGCGGCGTTCCGCCTCGTCGGCGACCGACACCAGCGTCTGGCGCACCCGGCCATCCACCGAGGCGACGTCGATCCCCAGGCCCATCGTCATCAGGCCGCGGGCTCCGACCGCCAGCGCCCGGGCGACCACCTCGACCCGTTCGTCTTCCGGCACGCTCCCGACGAGGGTAAGCACGTCCCGGTCTTCCACGACCAGGTGTTCGACAACCAGGTGATCGTCCTCGAGGATGACCTCGGTGGCCGGCATGCGGAGCGTGCTGATGGTCATGACCGCAACCTACGACGGGGGTGTGACAGGAACAGGCGACCGCTCGCTCGCTCGGCAGGCTCCACGGGCGACGGGCGTCCCCGTCCGTGCCACAATCGGCGCAATGTTCGACCGCGCTCCGTCACCGGACACGATCGACCGCATCGGGCGAGCGCTCGGTCGGTTCGACCTGAGCCTGCTCGGCGACGACGAGGATCGGCTCCGCGGCGACACCCGGCGGCTGGCCACCGAATACTTGGCGCCCCGGCTCCGCCAGCCCGACGGGCCGCTGGTGGTGGCGGTGGTGGGGGTGTCCGGCTCGGGGAAGTCCACGCTCGTCAACTCGATCGCCCGCCGGCGGATCAGCGCCGTCGGTCCCCGCAGGCCGACCACGGTGGATCCGGTCGCGTGGGCGGGCGACGAGCTCCCCGGCACCCTGGACGCTCTCCGCCACCGCATTCCCGGCCGCCTGGTCGACAGCCTGCGCCCCCCGCCGAAGGGGGTGGTGATCGTCGACACCCCGCCCCCGGGGATCACCGACGCCTCGGGGGCGTCGATCGCCTTTCAGATGCTCGACCTCGCCGACGCCTGCGTGCTCGTTGCCGGCGGTACCCGCTACGCCGACGGGGCGACGTTCGATCTCGCCGCCCGGGCGGCCCGGCGCGGGCTTCCGGTGACCTTCGTGCTGAACCGCCTCCCCGCCACGCCGGAGATCAGCCGGGTGATCGTCGGGGACTTCGCGGCCAAGCTGGCCGCCCGGGGCCACATCGACCGGCCCGCCCCGGAGCTGATCGTCCCGATTACCGAGGGGTCGGTCTCCGAGGAGACCGGCGGCCTACCCGGGGACTGGGTGACCGGGCTCCGCAAGGAAATCGAAGCGATCGCCGATCCCCAGGCCCGCCCGGTGATCCTCGAGCAGGTGGTTGCCCGATCGGTGTCGCTCCTCGCCGAGTCTCTTGCCTCGCTGCGCCCGATGCTCATCGCCGCCGAGGGCCGGCGGGCCGATCTCGTCGACCCGGTGCGGATCGCCTACGGGCGGGCGGCGGACGATCTGGTCCTGGCGGTGCGCAGCGGCGAGTACGCCGAGACCGCGGCCGACCCCGAGGTGTTCGCCTCCACCATCGCCGCCGCGGCCGCTCGGCGCGCCTCGCGGGCATCGCGTGAGGTGGCCGAGAAATGGGCCGATCTCGCCCCCGGCCTGGTCGGCCCTTCTCAGATCGGTCACGGCCCCGACGTCCCGTCGGCCGCCCACGACCGCATCACGTGGTGGGAGCAGGATCTCCCCAGCCTCGCCTTCGAGGTCGGGTCGAAACGGTTGCGGGGGCGGTCTGCCCGCAGACTCATCGAGACGGTCCGGCGCAGGGTGGCCGACCGGCACCACGTGCCGCGGGGCAGGGAGGCCCGGCTGATGCGCAAGCTCCCCGGAGTGGTCGAGGCCGCTCGTGGCCGCCTCGAGGAGGAGCTGGCCGGGATCCTCGACGCCGACTCGATCCGGTTCACCGCCCCGCTCGGCCCGAGCACTCCCGAGGGGCTGCTCGCCGACCTCACTCTCGAGGTGGGCGAGTGACCGACGTCGTGGCGGTGGTTGAGGGCCTCGACCTGGTGGTCGGCCTCGCCGAAGGGCATCTCCACCCCG
>JAZDHM010000165.1:0-4437 GCA_043805935.1 Actinomycetota bacterium | reverse complement strand
CTGGGTGCGCACCGCCGCCACGATCCTGGCGATGATCGCCGCCGGATTCGTCATCACCCTGATGTGGATGGAAGGCGACGTCGACGAGGTCTACGGCCGCCTCTTCGGTGTCGTGATGGTGCTGCTGGCGTCGGCCTCGATCGCCACGCCGGTCGTGCATCGGATGACCCTGCAGGTCGCCCCGGAGCCTTACACCCACTGCCCGTTCGACGGGACCCCGGTGTCCGGTGTCGTCGGCAAGCGCACCGTCTGCGCTTCGTGCGGCCGCAAATTCGAGGTGGCGCTCCGGTGAGAGTCGTCAGTCGGCCGCGGGGACCACTCCGGGTGATGGCGCAGTTCAAAGGCTGTGAAGCGACTCGTCATCGTCAGGGCCATGCGGACGGTGAGTTGTTGGACCTCGGTCAGGTCGCTACCGGGTGTGGCCGGTGGGACCTGGAGCACCGGCTCGTCCCGCCTGGGACAGGATCTGGTGTTCGCCTGGGAGAGTCGTTGTCAGGTCGCGGTGCACTCCCAGACGCGGGCGGTCCACAGCAGTCGTGAGCCTTTCTCGCGGAGCTGCACGATCCTCTCCTTGGCGAGTTTGACCACTGCCGAGGTCTCGGCGAGAGCGCGGGGAAGCGGGATCTGGCGCTCGGTGAGCTGGGTGATCTTCCCGTAGAGCGCCCGGGCGGTTCGCAGGATCGCCCCTTCGTCCTGGAGACTGCCGGTGGGCAGGAACAGACGCCCTCCGGCCCGAAGGCGGTCCCGGGCCGCCCGAAGCATCCGGATCGGCAGCTCCGAACCCCGCGGTCCCCCTCCCGAACTGTCCGGGAACCAGCCGCTCTCCACGGCCAGAGAATCCGGGACTCCGGAGACGTCACCAATGATGACGTCGGCCCGAACCTCTTGGGCAAGAGGTGCGAACAGATCGCCCTGGAGGAATGTGACGATGTCCGAGACGCCGTGGCGGGCAGCGTTTCGTGAGGCAACGTCAATGACATCAGGTGCCTTGTCGACCCCGAAGACGCGGAGCGCCCCCAGCCTGGCGGCGACGATCGACAGGATGCCCGAGCCACACCCGACGTCGATCACTTCGTCGCCTCGGCGAACTTCGAGCGCATCGGCAAGCAGCACCGAGATCGTGGAGGGCAGGAAGGTGCTATCGGACACCTCGAGGTCCAAGGGGCCGAATCGACCCGTCCAACGGAACACTTGAGCGGCCATGCACGGTCCCCGGGAGTCGGCGGCGTCGGCGAAAGCTCAAATGAGTTTAGACCCTGCCGCCCCGGGAGCATCTGGCCGTAGACGCCCCTGGAGGCACAGCCCTCGGGCACACCGAGGGGCGGCATCCGTCTCGACCACCAGCCGACTGTCCAGTCCCGAAATGCGGCACTGCGAGGCGGAGGCGAAGTCGGCGATCGGATGGCGTTCAGCAGAGCGGTGCCGAAGCGCCGGTCACGTAGCCGACCCGACCCCTATCTCGCTACGCCGTCCTCAATCCCCATACCCTGTCCGGATGCCGCCTGCCGCCCTCGGCCTCGTCCTCCTCTCGGCGGTGCTCCACGCCTCGTGGAACCTGGTGGTCAAGGCGAGCCGGGACCGGCTGGCCGCTGCGTGGATGCAGACCACCATTGGCGCTGTCGTCTTCGCCCCGGTCCTGATCGTCCAGGGAATCCCCTCCGAGCGATGGGGGTCACTGGCGGTGTCGGCAGTGTTTCACCTCGGATACGCGCTCACCCTCGTGGCGGCATACGACCGGGGTGATCTCTCGGTGGTCTATCCGATCGCCCGCGGTTCGGCCCCGCTCCTCGTGATGCTCGGAGCGGCGCTGCTCCTCGACGACACGCCCGGAGCCGGTGGGGTAGCCGCCGTCATCCTGATCGCCGGCGGCATTCTCAGCATGGTCTGGCGATCACGGGGAGGCGTCGCATGGGCCCTGGCGTGCGGCGGCTTCATCGCCGGATACACCCTGGTCGATGGGTCCGCCGTGCGCGCAGACGGGGGGAGCCTCCGATACGTCGTCAGCCTCATCGGGCTGAACGCGATCACTCTCTTGGTCGTGATGCTGGTTCGACGCACTCCCGCCGCCATGCTCGAGGCTCTCCGGCGGGACGGGTGGCGGAACGCCTTCGCAGGATCTGCGTCGGTCGTGGCCTATGCGCTCGTGCTGACCGCCGCCCGGTGGGCGCCACTCGGCCTGGTGTCGGCGGTGCGGGAGACGTCGGTGATCCTGGGCGCACTGGGGGGATGGTTGCTGCTCGATGAGCCGTTCGGTCCGGCGCGTCTTCGAGCCAGCGCCTTGATCTCGGTCGGACTGATGGTGCTGGTGCTCGCGTAGACAAGCGATGAGCGAGACGAAGCTCTCCGTCGAATCGCCAATTGCTAATTGCGAATTGCGGCGGCGCTCTCCGGGTGCTGACTACACGCCCTGCACGTGGATGATCACGCGTCGATCCCGCGCCTGATCGAATTCCCCGAAGAGCACCTTCTGCCAGCTGCCGAGCAGCACCTCGCCGTCGACCACGGGGATCGTCGCCGACGCCGTCCCGACCAGCATCTGTCGGACGTGGGCGTGGCCGTTGAGGTACTCGTCCTCCTGCAGATTCTCGGTGCGCTTCTCGTGGTCGTCGTGCTCGTAGTACCCGCCGGTGGGGATGAGGCCGTCGATGATCCGCCGGTAGTCGTTGAGGAAGCCGGTTTCGGATTCGTTGAGGACGATCGTCGTCGTGGTGTGCGGGGTGTGCACGGTCACCTGACCATGGCGGACGCCGGCGCGCCGGACGACCTCGCGCACGACATCGGAGAGGTCCCAGAATTCGTTGCGGCTGGTCGTCGAGAAGTGCAGGACTTCCGTGCGAATTCGCGGTTCGTCCGAGGTGGCGAGAATGGTGAGCACCCCCTCGGGCCGCCGCGTCGCTCGGCGAGTCGTCGTGTGATCTTCCACGGGCGAGGCTCTCCGGGGTCGGGCTATGTAGGGCGTCACGATAGCGTGACGGCACCGTTGAACCCGCGCCATGCAAGCCGGGAGATCAAACGGCCCCGGAGGCGAGCACCCCGTCCTTGAACACCGCGATGATCCGGCCCTTGATGCCGGTGAGCATGAGCGGATCGCCGTCGACCACCACCAAGTCGGCCCGCTTGCCCTCCTCGATCGTCCCTCGGTCAGCGGCCACGTCGAGGCACTCGGCGGCGGTTCGGGTGGTGGCCACCAGCACGTCCGCCGGGGTCATCCCCCCTGCCTCCATCAGTGCCAGCTCCTCGAGGTTGTCGCCGTGGGCGGTGACGCCACTGTCGGTTCCCATGGCCACCTTCACTCCGGCAGCAACGGCTCGGCGGAAGGAGTCGCGATGAGTGTCGATGACCTCACGGGCCTTGCGAATCGATGCCTCGGGGATGGCGGCCCCGGCCTCGGCCGCCTTGATCACCCCGGTGGGGGCGACGAGCGTTGGGACCAGGAAGGTGCCTCGCTCCAGCATCATTCCGATTGCCTGGTCGTCCAGATAGATGCCGTGGTCGATCGAGCGGATTCCGGCGCGAATGGCATTCTTGATGCCGTCGGATGCCTGAGCGTGCGCCATCACCCAGCGGCCGAGCCCGCGGGCGGTCTCGACGAGGACGTTCAATTCCTCCTGGGTGAAATGGGCGTGTCGGGGATCGTCGCGCGGCGAGAGCACGCCGCCGGAGGTCGCCACCTTGATCACGTCCGCTCCCATGCGAACCAACTCGCGCACCTTCTTCCGCATCTCCTCGACGCCGTCGACGATGTTGTCGGGCACGCCCGGGTGCGCCACGAAGATTCGGATGTACTGGCCCGAGGGCATCCATCCGTCGCCATGGCCACCGGTCTGACTGATCATGGTGAGGGAGATCTGCATGTGCGGTCCCGAGATCAACCCGGTCTCGACGGCGGTCTTCACGCCGAGGTCGGCCCCGCCGGCATCGCGGATCGAGGTGATCCCGGTCGCCAGGGTGTTGCGCAGGTTGCGCTCCGCCTCGTAGAAGTTGAGTGAGAACGGCTTCTGGACCCCTCCGAAGATGTCGACGTTCGAGATGGCGACGTGGGTGTGGCAGTCGAAGAGACCCGGCAGGAGTGCCCTGCCGCCGAGGTCGATGACCGTGTCGCCGTGGAGTCCCGATCCGACCTTGGCGATTCGCCCGTCGGAGATCAGCACCTCGCCGTCGGCGATGGGAGCCCCGGTGCCGTCGAAGATCCTGGTGTTGGTGAGGAGGGTGCGCATGAGGAGAGCGTAGGCGCGTGTCTCGGGAGGCCCTTCCGTCGAGGCGCGGCTCTCACACGGCCAGGCCGTCGAACACGAACCGCACCAGCGTGTCGGCGACGTCATGGATGCGCTGCTTGGCGTCGGCGTCGCGCAGCAAGCCCTGGGATGCCGACATCATCATCTGATAGACGAGTCTGCCGGCATCGTCGGCGTCGAACTGCCGGAACTCGCCGCTGTC
>JAZDHM010000164.1:0-4792 GCA_043805935.1 Actinomycetota bacterium | reverse complement strand
TCGGCTCCCTCGACCTCGGTCACGTCCTCGCCGTCGAAGAAGATGCGCCCGGACGTCGGCTCGATCAGGCGCATGATGCAGCGGGCGGTGGTCGACTTGCCCGAGCCCGACTCCCCGACCAGGCCGACGGCAATCCCCCGGGGCACCTCGAAGGTCACTTCGTCGACGGCCCGGACCGACTCGTTGCGCCGGAACAGGTAGCGGACCGGGAATTCCTTGGTCAGTTTGTCCACGCGGAGCAGCGCATCGCCGGTCATCGCCGGGCCACCTCCGGGAGCCTCCCGGGGTTGTGGGCCAGTTCCCCGGCTTTGTGACAGGCGCTGGAGTGCCTGCCGCCCGGCGGGGTCTCCAGGGCGGGCTCCACCTCCCGGCAGATGTTGGTTGCCAGCCGGCATCGGGGATGGAAGGGGCATCCCGGAGGCAGGTTGAGCGCGGAGGGCGGCTGGCCGCCGATCGTGGCGAGCTTCGTCGGAATCTCCCCCTCGAGACGCGGGACGGAGCTGAGCAACCCGATGGTGTAGGGGTGGATCGAGGCGTGGTACATCTCCTCGATGGAGCACTTCTCGACGGCGCGGCCGGCATACATCACGACCACCCGCTGCACGAAGCCGGCCAGGATCCCCAGGTCGTGGGTGATGAGCAGGATGGCGACATGGCGCTCCTCGGCCAGCTCGACCAACAGGTCGAGGACCTTGGCCTGCACCCGCACGTCCAACGCCGTCGTCGGCTCGTCGGCGATGATCAGCTTGGGCTGGCCGATCAGGGCCATGGCGATGATCACCCGCTGCCGCATCCCTCCGGAGAACTCGTGGGGATGCGCCTTCATCCGCTCCCGCGGGTTCTTGAGCCCCACCCGGTCGAGCAACTCGACCGACCGGTCGAAGGCTTCCTTGCGCGCCACCCCGCGGATACGGAGGGGCTCCATCAACTGGGCGCCGATCGTCTGCACCGGGTTGAGCGCGGAGAGCGGATCCTGGAACACGAAACCGACCTGCCTGCCGCGAACCTCACGCACGTGCTCGACGGAGGCCTCGAGGAGGTTGACGCCGTCGAACCAGATCTGCCCCTCGACGATGGCGGTGGGCAGCAGCTTGAGGATCGACAGCGCCGTCACCGTCTTGCCCGAGCCCGACTCGCCGACGAGCCCGACCCGCTCACGGGGGCCGACGCTGAGACGGAGGCCGTTGACCGCCCGCACGACGCCGCCGCGACTGGGGAACGAGATCGCCAGGTTCTTCACGTCCAGGAGCATGGTGGGGTCCGGCCCCGTGGTGGTGCTCGGCTGAGGTGCGGTCAGTGTCATCTGAATCCATCCATCTGCCGGCTGTCACCGTCGACGGCAGTCGAGCCGGCCACCGCGACTGCTCCCGATGCAACGATCCGATCGATCCCATTCTCGTCGTACCCGGCCAGGCGGAGCACCTCGAGAGTGTGCTCCCCGAGCAGCGGAGGCGCCAACCGTACCCGCGCAGGGGTCTTCGAGAGCCGCAGCGGTGATCCGATCATCCTGAGCGGACCGCCCGGGGTGTCCACCGTGACCACCATGTCGTTGCTCCGCACCTGGGGATCCTCGAACGCCTCCGCCAGCGAGTTGACTGGGGCGGCGTAGATGTCGGCCTCGATCAGGAGCTCCATCCACTCCGTCGTGGTGCGCCGCGCCAGAGCCTCCTCGACGAGCCGTTCGAACTCCTCGCGGTGCTGATCGCGGACGCGGGACGTGGCGAAACGGGGATCCTGGCGAAGGTCGGGGATGCCCAGGATCGCCGAGAGCGCGGAGAGCTGCTGCCCGCTGGGAAGGGCGATGTAGCCGTCGAGGGTCGCGTAGTACCCGTAGGGCGGGGGGATGTAGGGATGGGCGTGCATGGGCGTCTCTCGGTCCGGCTCTCCCACCGGCGAGTTGAGGAAGAGAAGCGCCTCCTCCGCCTCGGAGGCGAGCACGCTGTCCAGCAGGTTCACGAACACGTGCTGGCCCTCCCCCGTGCGGTCGCGATGGAGCAGCGCCGCCATGACCGCCAGGGCGGTGTTCATCCCCCCGAGGACGTCGGCGACCGGGATGCCGACGGCCATCGGGCGCCCATCGGCGCCCGCGTTGATCGCCCCGAGGCCCCCGATGGCCTGGGCGAGGATGTCCTGCCCGCGTCGCCCGGCATACGGCCCGTCACTCCCGTACCCGGAGGCCGAGGCGTAGACGATCTCGGGATTGAGCTCGACGCAGGCGTCGTAGCCGAGCCCGAGGCGATCCATCACCCCGGGGCGGAAGTTCTCACACACCACGTCGGAGCGGGCGACCAGGCGGCGGGCGACGTCGCGGCCGATCTCCGCCTTGAGGTCGACGGCGATGCTCCGCTTGTTGCGGTTGAGTGCCAGGAACGAGGCGTTGTAGAGGTCGAGGTGGTTACCGCTCTCGTGGTCGCCGGTCCGGTAGCGCTCCACCGGATTCCCCTCGGGGGTCATCACCTCGAGGCGTTCCACCTTGATCACGTCGGCGCCGAGGTCGCCGAGGATCTGGGTGCTGAGGGGTCCCTGGAGACGCTCGGTGAAGTCGAGAACGCGGAAGCCATCGAGTGCCGCCGGCCGCGGCGGCGCGTCACCGCTCGGGGACCCGCCGTGGATCGCTTCCATTCACCCAGAAGGCTACAGGATGGTCGACCGGTCTACCACTTGACGACCGACCCCGCAGGCAGAATCGCCTACGCCACCCAGCGGCCCCGGGCGACGGCCTCGGGATTGTCGAATCGGAAGGTGCTGAACACGAGACCGGACACGCCGGGCACCGAGAGGATCTCCTGTTCGTCGCGCTCGTCGGGCTGGTGCCACTGGCGAGCCACGTACAACTGCGCGCCGGCATCGGCGAGCACCGGCGAGTACGCCTCACGCAGGTGCTCGACCAGCCCGGGCATCCCCTTGCCGTCGAGGTAGTTCTGCAGGTAGCCGTAGCCGCGATGCATCGGCCAGAGCTGATGCCACATCGACGGGCACTGCGAGGAGTTCTGGTCGACGACGAGCTCATCGACGAGTCCTTCTCGCACCCAATCGCGCCACTGCAGGTCCCAGTTCCCCAGCGGAGGGCCGATGACGTCACCGCGTGGAACCCCCACGCTCAGCGTCATCCCCTTGCGCCCGAGCCGCTGCCGCAGGCCGCGGAGGAACTCGGTGAAGTACGAGCCGAGGAGGTGCCGCCACACCGGCAGGTCGAAGTCCTCCTTCAGGATGTCCTTGCCGGTCTTGGCCGCCATGTCGGCCCGGGCCGGCTCGTCGAACCCGAACTGGTCGGCATGCTCCGCCGGACGGCACTGGCTGCGGGTGCACAGGAAGACGCCGTCGAAACCGTGGTCGCCGGCGAGCTCCTCGAGCCGGTCCGCCATGTGCTCCCGGACCGCCTCGAACCCGTACGACGACACCCCCCACTGGCGGACCGATCCCGTCCGATCGACCGTGGCGTACTCGGGATGGTCACGGCTCCAGTCGGTCTGCCAGGTGACGTGCTGGCCGTGCATGGCGTTGTGGTAGCTGACGGCCCGCTCGCGAGTGTCGGGAAGCCCCCGGCCGTCGTCCAGCACGGAGACGTAGAGCTGGGCCTTCATGCCGTTCTCGTGAGCGACCTGCGGGACGGTCTCGAGGTCGTCCCACTCGATGGACCGGATCTTCCGCTCCTGGGCCCGCGGGTTGTCGGCTGAGGCGTAGTAAGTCGACAGGTCGCGCCGGGTGCGCAACTCCCGCCAGTGCACGATCTCCGTCCCCAGGGTGCTGCGCCACGCGGCGAACCTCCGCCGCAACGCGTCGACCTTGTCGAGGGCGCCGTCCCCCTCTCCGAAGACGAGGTGGTCGGGCCACGACGCGCTGGCGATGGCGTAGCGATGCGACATGCGATTCCTCCTCGGACTCGGAATCGGGAGGCCCGGACAACTCATCCGGGTCTCGGTGACGACCGACCTCAGCATATCGACCCCCGAAACCCGCGACCCGGGACCGCCTCCCTGTCCGGATTGTCCCAATGGCTCTGGGCATCGGCCCGGCTGGTAGGTTGGATCCCCGGCACGATCCGAGTCGGGAGGTGTGCTGATCGACCGCCTCGAAGCCGACGTGCTGATCGCCGGTGGGGGGATGGGTGGTGTCTTGGCAACGGAACGCGCCCGGCTCGCCGGGGCCCGCGTCGTCCTGCTGACCGCCATACCAGGGGCGTCGATTCGCATGGCCGGCTTCGCCACTGCGCTCGGCGAGGGACCCGATGACTCTCCCGAGCACCTCTTCAACGACATCTACCTCGGCGGCGGGTTCGTCAACAATCCCCGCCTCCTCGCCGCCGTCGTGGAGCGCATCGCCCAGGAGACGCGTTTCTTCGAGGGACTCGGCATTCCGTTCGTCCGCCAGTCCGACGCGCCCGGGGCACTCCTCGCCCGGCGCCAGGCGTCGGGCGTCTCCCGTCCTCGGGCCGTGTACAGCACCGAGATGGTCGGCGACCAGATCCTCAAGGTGCTCCTCGAACGGCTCCGCGCCGCCGACAGCCCCCCGGTGACGGTCCTGGAGAACGCCTTCCTCGTGAACCTCGACGTCGCCGGCGGCGAGGTGCGGGGCGGGCTCGCCCACCTGAGATCGGATCGCCGGTGGGTGCACGTGGCCGCTCCGGCGGTCGTCCTGGCCACCGGCGGCTGTGGACGGCTGTACCGCAAGACCACCAACTTCCGCGGCAGTACCGGGATGGGCTACGCCATGGCCCTGGAGGCCGGGGCGGACCTGGTCGCCATGGAGTTCGTCTCGTTCGAGCCGTCCGTCTCCATCGCCCCGGAGAGGG
>JAZDHM010000163.1:0-2398 GCA_043805935.1 Actinomycetota bacterium | reverse complement strand
CCGTCTCGTACGCCCTGACCCGGAAGGCGTTGCTGCTGCCCTCCGCCAGCGTGGTCAACTTGGCCAGTTCGTACAGGTGGCCGGCCACGTCGGAGTTGGAGATCATGAGAGGGAGGATATGGCTGTTGGCTGTTGGCTGTTGGCTGTTAGCTGTCGGCTGTCGGCCTCTCGCAATGCGCAATGCGCAATGCGCAGTGCGCTATTCACAATTCGACAAACGTCCAGCGGCGCCCCTTGCTGGCGTCGGGCGTCGGGCGTCGGGCGACCGGCGACGGGCGACGGGCCCCGACACCTGACATCTCGGGGGCACACCTACCCTTCGAGCGCACATGTCACCTCGCCGGGAGTACGTCTCCTTCTTCTCGGATGGGCGCGGCCACCGGCGCGACTTCGCCGGTTTCGAAGGACGGCCCGGCCTCATCCGGTTCGCCCTGCCCACCCTCGCCATCGCCCTCCTCGGGGTGTCGGTGTGGTGGTTCGCCTTCCGCGAGGCTGATCGCAACACCGGGGAGGTGCTCACCTTGGAGGACTCGACCATCCCCACCCTGCTCATGCCCGCCGGGAGCGACTCTCAGGACGTCGCCGGCATCGAGACCGGTGAGACCTTCGATTGCATCCAACTCGCCGAAGGCTGGACCATGTTCCAGGGCTCGATCAGCCGGCAGGGGTGCTACTCCGCGAACACCATCGTCACCCCGGCCATCATGTGGCGCACCGAGATTGGCGTCCAGGGTTGGCTGAACAACCCGGTGATCGCCAACGGGAGCGTGTACGTGGGCAGCGCCGGAGTGGCGCAGTTCACCGCCGACCGCCGCGACGGGATCTACTCACTCGACCTTCTCACCGGCACCCAGAACTGGTTCTACGCGACGGAACTGGACGTCAATGGGGTCGTGTATGACGACGGCGTGGTCATCGCCACCGGCGACGAGGGCCGGGTCTGGGGCATCGGGGCCCGCGACGGCGAGCGCATCTGGAGCGCGGACCGCGTCGCCCCGGTCTACGGGAATCCGTTGGTCGTCGGGGGGCTCGTCATCGTGGGCGACGGCGCCGGGCACGTCACGGCCTACGACCCCAAGACGGGCGTCGAGGTGTGGGATGAGCAGGTAGACGGGGCGGTACGCGGGGGCGCGGCCTCTGACGGATCGATGATCGTCGTCGCCGGCGAGAACCATGAGATCCTGGCGCTCGACCTCAATGGGGAGCAACTGTGGCGGGTGGTGGTCCCCAGCCAGAGCCCCGACGGTGCCGCCTCGCGTATCTTCGCCGCCCCCACGATCGTGGACGACATGGTGATCGTCGGGTACGTCCGCAGCGACGTGTACGCCGAGCCGGCGATTGCGGCGCTCGACAAGGCGACTGGTGCCGTGAGGTGGCGCGCTGCCGACGTCGCCGGCATCAAGACCCAATGGGCCAACGTTCGCTCGTCGCCCGCGGTCGTCGGTGCCTATCTCGTGTTTGCCGAGGCGTACTCCAACTCCCTGGTTGCGATCGACCTGGAGACCGGTCAGACCCGCTTTGCGGTGGAGACGGGGCTGTACTGCCAGGCACACTGGCCGTCGCCTGCGGTGGTGGGGAATCAGGTGATCGTCCCGCGCAACGACGGCGGGCTGTATGCCGTCGACCTGGCCGGCGAAGCCCTGGCGTGGAAGATCTACCTAGGCAATTCGGCGAACCCGAGCGGCAACTTTCCTCCGGGGTTCGACGCCTCGTCCTGTGACGAGGGGTTCCCGATCCTGGCATCTCCGGCGGTGAGCCCCGAGGGCATCGTCGTCGTCGGCACCCTGCAGGGGGACGTCGTGGCGGTCGGCGATCGCAACTGGCGCTAGGGGGCACGCGGACAGGCTCGTACCGGGATCACGTTTCGGCTTGTGGACAAGCCGAAACGTGATGAGACCTACGACCCATTCGCGCACCCTCAGGACAGCAGGGCGAGAGCGGCGGCAACACCCGGGTCGGTTCCCGAATCGAGATCGAACCCGGTGACGAGAGCAATCACCCCGGGAGCGATCGGCACCCCGGACCATGAGGCGCCGTCGGGCGTCACCAGATCGAGCGTCGGCACCCCCAGAAGCCATCCGTTGGGGAGCGTCCGCGCCAGGGGCGGGGTGGGCGAACCGGCGGTGGCCTCGCCAACCACGGTGACGCCGGGGAGATCGCGCAACGCCAGGACGAGCATCTCGGCAGCCCCGGCGGTGCCGGGGCCGACCAGTACGACGACCCTCCCGGCGAAAGGGCCGCCGACAATGGGACTGACGGTGACGTCACCCGCCGCGGTGGCTCCGGTCATCTGGGTCGCCACGAGCCGTTCGTCGGGAACGAAGCGGCTGGCGACGAGCATCGCCTCCACCGCCCGGCCCGACGACGACGCCCGCAGGTCGATGATCACCGAGGCCGA
>JAZDHM010000162.1:0-15294 GCA_043805935.1 Actinomycetota bacterium | reverse complement strand
CTCGAGCAGCATCCGCTGCGAGCGCCGCCAGAACCCCGACGCCGCCGCTCTCGCCATGGCGAGGGATCCGTAGCCGTTCCCGTGCAGGCGGTCCCAGGCCTCCTGCTTGGCGGCCGCATCGGGCCGGGAGGCATCGGCGGTCGTGACGGCACGCTCGCCGCGATCGGAGTCGTCTCTGGCCCGCTCGGCGGCGATCCGTTCCCGGTTCCCCTCCAGGCCGAGGGCGGCCCACCTGATGGCTACCGCCCAGCGCAGGTCCTGGTCGATGGCCAGACCGTCGGGCGGTGAGTCGACGATCCCGCTGGCGATGTGGGCGTCCGGCTCTGATCGGGCAACCCCGACGAGCGCCCTCGCCCACAACACCCCCCGGTCCCCTTCGGGATGAGAGCGGATGGCGTCCGCGGCGGCGGCGACGAAACGGGACGACTCCGCATCGATGGCCTCCTCCGGGACGTACCGGGTGATGGCTCCCGCCACGGTGGCCGTCACCATCTGCACGATCGGCATGGACACCTCCGTCGGAAGGTGCGTCGCCACCAGCCCGAGGTATCGAGTCGAAGCGAGCTGGGCATCCCGAACCATCTCCCACAGTGACGACCACACCTGCTGGCGCAGCAGCGGCTCTGCCACGTCACCGAGACGCGCCTCGGCGTAGGACACCGATGCGGGGTCGAGCGCCACCTTGAGATACCCGTGGTCGCCGTGGTTCGGATACACGAACGACGGAGAGGCGATGCCCGCCGCCTCGGGCACCGTCGCCGACACCCCGTCGATGGCCGTCGGCACGACGGTCATCTCCCCCGCCCCGTCGATCAGGGCCACGTCGATGTGGTGTGGCCGGAGCACCGGGTAGTCCTCGGGGGCGGTCTGACGAAGGGTGAGCGACTCCACGGCGCCGGCTGCCACCCGCCACGAGGCGGCGATGGTGTTCACCGACGCGGTCGTGAGCCAGCGAGCCCCCCATCTGACGAGATCGACGCCGCTGCCCTGCTGGAGCGCGGAGAGGAAGTCGGCCAGGGTGGCGTTGCCGAACCGATGGCGGTCGAAGTAGCTGCGCAACCCGTCGCGGAATGCCTCGGGGCCGATGGCGGCGACCAGTTGCTTGAGCACCGCGGCGCCCTTGCCGTACGAGATCCCGTCGAAATTGAGGAAGGTCTCGTCGGTGCTCGGCACCTCGTCGGCGATCCGATGGGTCGTGGGCAGCTGATCCTCCCGGTACGCCCACAGCTTCATCCGGTAGTTGAAGTCCTGCCAGATCGTCGGATGGTCGCCGAGGGCGTCCAGCGCGAAGTAGGCGACGAACGACGCGAACGACTCGTTGAGCCAGATGTCGTTCCACCACCGCATGGTGACCAGGTCCCCAAACCACATGTGAGCGATCTCATGCGCGAGGAACTCGTCCCTCCGCAGGAGCTGGTCCTCCGTCGGTGGGTCGCGGAAGATGACGCCGTCGGTGTAGGTGATGTTGGCGACGTTCTCCATGCCGCCCCAGTTGAACTCGGGCACGAACACCTGGTCGAGCTTGCCGAACGGGTACGGCTCGGCGAACAGGTCGCCGTAGTAGTCGAGAAGGCGCTTGGACAAATCGAACAGCGGAGGGGCGTCGAGGTGCGCCATCAGCGAAGCCCGAGCGTGCATCCCCAGGGCGATCCCATGGTGCTCGTCGTAGACCGAGGCGTAGGCCCCGGCGACGACCGAGAGCAGGTAGGTCGAGAAGGGCGCCGTCTTGGCGAAGACCCGCCGGGTACGCCCCCCGGGGACCTCCTCCCGGTCCACGTCCGCGCCCGAGGTCACCACCGCCCACTCGGTGGGCGCGGTGATCGTCAATTCGTAGGTCGCCTTGAGGTCGGGCTGATCGAAGCAGGGCATCACCCGGTGCGCCGAGTAGGGCTCGAGCTGGGTGTAGAGGTACTCGGCCCCGTCGCTCGGATCGATGAACTGGTGCAGTCCCTCCCCGGTATGGTCGTACGCCCGCTCGTACGAAATCCGGATCTCGTTGTGGTCACTGAGCCGCGACCCGGTGAGGAGGATCCGCGAGCCGGCCGTCACCGGATCGATTCTCTCGCCGTTGACCTCCATGAGATGCACCTGGCCGCCGAGCCATTCGAGGAAGGTGTCGCCTCCGCGATGGTCGAACCCAATCGTCACGTCCCCGCGGAAGGTCTTGGCTCCGGCCTCCAAGTCGAGGTCGAGGCGATAGGCGACGTTCGAGATCTGTCCGGCCCGGGTCCTGGCTTCGTCCTGGGTGAGTCGATCGCGAGCGGTGTCGTCGGCCAAAGAACCTCCCTGTGTCGGGTTCTTTCTAGCCGGTGGCGACCAGGGAGAAGTCGCCCGCCGGCGACGGCGGGACCGGGTGACGGGCGTCGGGCGACGGGCGACGGGTCGCTACGCCGCCTCGAACATGTCCCGCAGCAGCCATTCGATGGCGTTGGGGAGACCCTCCGACAACGGGCGGGGGTTGAACCCGAGCTCGGCCCTGGCCTTGGCGTCGTCACCCAGATAGGTGACCCCGGTGGCCACCCGCAGCCGGTCGGCGACCGGGCGCCACCGCGGCACGATGGCTGCGGCGGCGCGCACGACGGCGGCAACGGGCCGGACCACCCACGCGGGGGCGGGGATCGGTGGCCGCGGTCGACCGACCAGCCGGCCCGCCTCGGCGAGGACCTCGCGCACCGTGTGCGGCTCGCCGCCCACGATGTACTGCTCGCCGACTCGGCCGAACTCCATGGCGAGCAGGTGGGCCTGGGCGACGTCGGCGACGTGCGCCCAGCAATAGGCGGCCCCGGCCGACACCACCTGCACCCTGCCGAGCAGGTATCTGCCGAGGAGCCCCGCCATCACGCTCATGTCGTGCGGGCCGTACATCGCCCCGGGGAGGAGGATCACCCCGGGGAGCCCGTGCTCCATCAACGGCAGGGCCACCTCGTAGTGCGCCCTCGCTCGCATCCGGTCGTAGTCGGTGAGGTGGGTGCCGGTGAACCGGTGCGTCTCATCGACCACCTGGCCGTGGGTGTCGGAGAACACCGAGAGCGTGCTGGTATGCACGACCTTGGCGATGCCGAGCTCCCTTACGACCTCCAGCACGTTGCGGGTGCCGTCGACGTTGACCGCCTCCGCGGTCTTTCGGTCCCCGAACCCCACTCGGCTGCCGGCGACGTGAAACACACCGTTCACACCCCGCATCCCCCTCCGCAGCGTCTCCTTGTCGGTGACGCTCCCTACGTGGGGCCGCACCCCGTATTCGGAGATCTCCCGCGCCTCGTCGCGGGTGAGCACCAGGGCGGTGACGCGGTGGCCCCCGTCGAGGAGGCGGGCGGTGACGTGCCCGCCGAGGAATCCGGTGGCGCCGGTGACGAAGTAGTGCATCGGGAGGAAGTTACCGGTTGCCCATTCCCGGTTTCCCTCCGAGCACCACGTCCGCGGTGAGGTGCCCCACGACGGTGGCGCCGGCGGCCTCGAGGAGTGCCCGGTCGGCGCCGGGGCGAGCCACCGCCACGACGGGCATTCCGGCGGCGACGGCCGCTTGCACCCCGGTCGGCGTGTCCTCGAGGGCGATGCATGAGGCGGGGTCGGTCCCGATCCTGTTGGCGGCAGCGAGATACACGTCGGGGGCCGGCTTCCCGCGCTGCACCTCGTCGCCGGCGATCGACACCGCGAACCGATCGATCAACCCGGCCGTTCGCAGCGTCAAGTCGAGCCGCTCCCGCGGGCTGGCCGAGGCGACCGCGACTCGCAGCCCCGCACCGAGGCAGGCGTCGAGGACCGCCACGGCGTCGGGAAACACCCCGAGCCCTCGAGCGAACGACCGCTGCAACGCCTCCAGCAGGCACTGCCATACGGCCTCGGCAGGCGGGAGCGGTGCCAGGGCGTTGAGGACCTCGTAGGTCGGAGCGAAACCGAGACCGGTGCACGCCTCGACGTCCGCCAGGACAGCCGGGTGTCCGATCCCCGCAAGCACGTCCATCCACGACACGATCGAGTGAGGTTCGGAGTCGACGAGCACGCCATCACAGTCGAAGACGGCGGCGGCGGGGATCACGCCCCGGTTCGATCCCGAATCAAGGCGTCCACCGCCTTCGGGTCGGCCTTGCCGCTCGTGGCCTTCATCACCTTGCCGACCAGGAACCCGACGAGCCGGCCTTCCCCCCCGCGAATCCGCGCCGCCTCATCGGGATGGGCGGTGAGCACGTCGTCGACGGCGGCGCCGAGGGCACCCGCATCGGAGATCTGGAGCAGGTCGCGCCCCGCCGCCACTTCGCGGGGTGATCCCTCCCCGGCGAGCACTCCGGCCAGAACGTCCTTGGCGGCCGTCGCCGAGATCTCCGCGGCGTCGACCATGGCCAACAGCTCGGCGAGCCTGGCACCGTCGATCGGCAACGCCTCCGGCTCGATGCCGGTCCGATTGAGATGACCGGTGATCTCCCCGGTCAGCCAGTTGGCGGCCGCCCGGGGCGAGGCTCCGGTGGCGACGGCGTCGTCGAACAACCCGGCCAACCCGCCGGCCACCAGCGTGCGTGCCGCCGCTTCTTCCAGCCCCACGGCGACGTAGCGGGCCCGGCGGGCGGCAGGCAGCTCGGGTATCCCGGCGTGGAGCCGGTCGAGCAGCCCGGGAGCCACCACGAGGGGCACGAGGTCGGGCTCGGTGAAATAGCGGTAGTCGCTCGACTCCTCCTTGCTGCGCCCCGACTCGGTGCGCCCGGCGGCCTCGTCCCAGTGACGGGTCTCCTGGGCGACGGGCTGACCGCTGTCGAGCACCCTGGCCTGCCGCTCGATCTCGAAGGCGAGGGCGCGCTGCACCGAGCGCAGCGAGTTCATGTTCTTCACCTCGACCTTGGTTCCCAGAGTGTCGGTGCCCGCAGGCCGCAGTGACACGTTGGCGTCGAACCGCAGGCTGCCCTCCTCGAGGCGGGCGTCAGAGATGCCCAGCGCGAGGACGATCGCTCGCAGCTCCTGGGCATAGGCGCGGGCCTCCTCGGGTGTGCGCATGTCGGGATCGGTGACCACCTCCATCAGCGGGATCCCCGAGCGGTTGAAGTCGATCAGCGCCCCCGAGGCGTCGTGGATCCGCCCGCTTCCGCCGAGGTGGGTGCTCTTCCCGGTGTCCTCCTCGAGGTGCACCCTGGTGATCCCGACGCGGCGCGGGCCGTCCCCGGCATCGACGTCGAGGTGCCCGCCGGTGCACAGCGGCAGGTCGAACTGGGAGATCTGGTAGTTCTTCGGAAGGTCGGCGTAGAAGTAGTTCTTGCGGTGGAAGACGGAGTGGGGGGCGATGACGCACTCGAGCGCCAGTCCGAGAGACATCGTCCATTCAATGGCCTGCTCGTTGGGCACCGGCAGGGCCCCGGGCAGGCCGAGACACACCGGGCAGACGTTGGTGTTCGGCTCGGCGCCGAAGTCGGTCGGGCACCCGCAGAACATCTTCGAACGGGTGAGCAGCTCGACGTGGGTCTCGATGCCGATCACCGCCTCGTAGGTCATGCCGCCCCCTCGGAGGTGGCCATGGCGGGACGGGCGTCGAATCCGGCCAGCCGCTCCACCGCCGCCGCTACCCGAAACATCATCGCCTCACCGAGGGCAGGAGCGAGCACCTGAAAGCCCACCGGGAGCCCGGCCTCGTCCAGTCCGACGGGCACCGAGATGGCCGGGTCGCCGGAGAGGTTGCTGGGGATGGTGCAGATGTCGCTCAGGTACATCGACAACGGGTCGGCCGTCTTCGCTCCCACCGCGAAGGCGGTGGTGGGGCTCGTCGGGATCACCAGGACGTCCACCTCGGCATACGCCCGCTTGAAGTCCTCGATCACGAGGGTGCGCACCTTCTGCGCCTGGCCGTAGAAGGCGTCGTAGTAGCCGGCGGAGAGGGCGTAGGTGCCGAGGAGGATGCGGCGGGTCACCTCCGGGCCGAATCCGTCGCGCCGCGAAGCGGACATCATCTGTTCGACCGACTCGCCGGGGAGTCGCAGGCCGTAGCGGACGCCGTCGAACCGCGCCAGGTTGGCCGAGCACTCGGCCGGGGCGATGAGGTAGTAGGCGCTCAGGGCGTATTCCGTCGAGGGCAGCGAGAGCTCGCTGATGACGGCGCTGTCGGCGGCGAGCGCGTCCAGCGTCGCCTGAAAGGCGGCGGCCACGCCCGGCTCGATCCCGTCCTGGGAAAGCTCGCGCACGACCCCGATCCTCAATCCGGCGACACCCAGGTCGAGGTCGGCACGCGGGTCGGGATAGGCGCCCCGGTACGAGGTGGCGTCGGAGGGATCGTGGCCGGCGATCGCCTCGAACACCGTCACCGCGTCGGCCACCGTACGGGTGATCGGACCGATTTGATCGAGGGACGACGCGAAGGCGATGAGCCCGTAGCGGCTGACCAACCCGTAGGTCGGTTTCATGCCGACTACGCCGCAGAGCGCCGCCGGCTGGCGGATCGAGCCCCCGGTGTCCGAACCGAGAGCGGCGAATGCCGAGCCCACCGCCACCGACGCCGCCGAGCCTCCGCTGGAACCCCCTGGCACCCGGTCGGGGTCCCATGGATTGCGGGTCGGACCGTAGGCGGAGTTCTCCGTCGAGGACCCCATGGCGAACTCGTCGAGGTTGGTCTTGCCAACCACCACCGCTCCGCCGCGCCGGAGCCGCTCGACCACGGTGGCGCTGTAGGGGGGGATCCATCCGGAGAGGATGCGGGAGGAGCAGGTGGTCTCCAGCCCGCGCGTCACCAGGTTGTCCTTGAGCGCCATGGGGATGCCGTGGAGCGGCCCCCAGTCCTCGCCGCGGGTAAGGGCAGCGTCGGCGGCTTCGGCCGCCGCCATGGCGCCGTCGTAGTCGATGGTCAAGTAGGCGTGGAGGATCGCCTCGGTCATCGAGGCGCGCCGACGCACCGCGGTGAGCAGGTCGACCGACCTGAGGTCGCCCGCCCGCAGTCGCGTCCCCGCCTCGGCGATGGAGAGGTCTGCGGGATCCACTCACTCCTCCAGGTACGGGGGCACGCGGAAGTAAGGCCCCTCGCGCTCGGGCGCTGCCGCCAGCACCTCCTCGCGGTCGAGCGTTGGCTCGACCTCGTCGGGGCGGACGGCGTTCGTCATCGGCAGAGGATGCGCCGTCGGCACCACCCCCTCGGTGGGGAGAGCCTGCACGCGAGCAGCGTGCTCCAGGATGACCTGGAGCTGCTCTGCGTAATGCTCGAGTTCGCCGGACGTCAGGCCGATCCGAGCCAGGCGCGCCACCTTGGCGATGTCGATCTCTACGGGCATGAAGTGATGGTACCTGTCACCCGCCGCCCGTCACCCGTCGCCGGTCGCCAGCAAGGATCTGGTGTCTCGCTTCCGGTGTTCGCCCTCGGGTGTCGAACATCGAATCGCTGCCGAAGGCAACGGTTCCTACTTCGTGGCGGCCCTGTTGTACAGCCGCACCGCAACCGGCACGAACACGATCATGATCAGCCCCACCCATGCCAGCGTGTACAGCACGGCGTGGCGCATCGGAAACGAGTCGGGCGGTGGGAACAGCGGATTGGTGTTGCCGAACAACTCCCGCGCCGCCTGGGTGAGCGTCGACACGGGGTTCCAGTTGGCGAATGCGCGCAGAGGCCCGGGCAGGTTGTCGAGCGGGACGAAGGCGTTGGAGATGAAGGTCACCGGGAAGATCACGACGAATGAGGCGTTCTGCACCACCTCCACGCTGGGCACCACGAGGCCGACGCACGCCATCACCCAGGAGAAGGCGTAGGCGAACAACAGGAGGAGCATGAACCCCAGGGCGGCGTCGATCATGCTGCCCCGGAGGCGCCACCCGACGAGGAGCCCGGTCCCCGCCATGATGACGAGCGAGATCAGGTTGTAGAGCACGTCGCTGGCCGTCCGCCCGCCGAGGACCGCCGACCGGGCCATCGGCAGCGAGCGGAAGCGGTCGATGATCCCCTTGTGCATGTCGTCGGCGATGCCGGCGCCGGTGTAGGTGGCACCGAAGACCACCGTCTGGGCGAAGATCCCGGCGATCAGGAACTCCCGGTACCCGCCCGCCAGCCCCGGCACCGGGATCGATCCGCCGAAGACGTAGGCGAACAGCAGCACAAACATGATCGGCGAGATCAGCAGCCACACGATCAGCTCCGGCACCCGCTTCACTTTGATCAGGTTCCGCTTGGCGATGATCAGCCCGTCGGCAAGCGCCCATCCGATCCGCTTCATCGCACGACCTCCTCCGGCACGTCGCCGTCGGCGCCTTCCCCGGCGGGGACCGCAGCGACGTGACCGGTCAGCGCGAGGAAGACGTCGTCGAGGGTGGGCCGGTGGAGCCCGACGTCGAGCACAGTGACGTTGCCGGCGTCCAGAGTCCGCAGCACGTCGCGCAGCGTCCCCGCCCCGCCTTCGACGGGAGCGCGCAGCGTCCGAGTCTGGGCGTCGATCGAGATCTCACCGGTGGCGACCTGGGCAAGGGCAGCCTGTGCTCCCGCCAAGTCGGCCATCGATTCGAGAACCACCTCCACCCGTTCCCCACCGATCTGGCTCTTCAAGCTGTCGGCCGTGCCCCGGGCGATGGCGAGGCCGTGGTCGATCACGACGATCTGGTCGCAGAGGCGGTCGGCCTCCTCGAGGTACTGGGTGGTGAGCAAGAGGGTGGTGCCCTTCCTGACCAGCCCACGGATGACGTCCCACATCCCGACACGGCTCCGCGGGTCGAGGCCGGTGGTGGGCTCGTCGAGGAACAACACCGCCGGATCGGCCACCAGGGCACCGGCGAGGTCGAGACGGCGCCGCATCCCTCCCGAGTACGTCTTTACCGGACGGTCGGCGGCGTCGTCGAGGTCGAGGATCGTCAGCAGCTCCCGCGCCCGGGAGCGTGACCGTGTCTTCCCGAGCCGGTACAGGCGACCGATCATGTCGAGGTTCTCGAACCCGGTGAGGTGCTCGTCGACGGCGGCATACTGCCCGGAGAGCCCGATCACCCGTCGGACCTCCTCGGGTCGGGCGATCACGTCGATCCCGGCCACCTGGGCGCTCCCGGCGTCGGGGACGAGCAGGGTGGTGAGGATGCGCACGGCCGTGGTCTTGCCGGCTCCGTTCGGTCCGAGCAGCCCGAGCACGGTCCCCTCGGCGACGTTCAGGTCGAGCCCGTCGAGGGCCTTGACGTGGCCGTAGTGCTTGACCAGGCCCATGGCCCGGATGATGTCGCCGCCCACTGTGTCCCCCTCCAGGAGGGGATCGATGGGGCACCCTAGTGGGTCGACGCGCCAAGTCGGGCTAGGCGAGGAAGTCGCGCATCACTCCCAGCGCCCGCTCCAACCCCTCGATCGGGGCGCTCTCGTCGGCGCGGTGGCTGAGCGCCACCTCGCCCGGGCCGTAGTTGACGGCGGCGAGGCCGCGGGCGCTGAGCCGGGCGACGTCGGTCCACGCCGTCTTTGGCGCGACCACCTCCACCAGGGCTCGTAGGCGGTCCAGGTGGGGGTTGCCCTCCGGGATTGGAGCGGCGGGAGCCCGATCGGTCACCTCGACGCGATCGGCACAGGCGCACAGCTCCCGCAGCATCGCCTCCGCCTGCTCCACGGTCCGGCCGGGGGGAAACCGGTGGTTGAGGTTCAGCGTGAACCGGGAGGGGATCACGTTGCGCGCCAGCCCTCCGATCGCCGTAGTGACGACGAAGGTCTCCTTGAACCCCAGCCCGCCCACCTCGACGTCGCGCCATCCGCGCCGGTGCAGCGACGCCAGCCAAGCCCCCGCCTTGGTGATGGCGTTCTCGCCCAGCCACGGGCGGGCACTGTGGGCGGCCTCGCCGCGGAACTCGACCGTGGCATTGATCACGCCCTGACACCCCAATTGCAGCTCGCCGTCGGTGGGCTCCATCACGATGGAGAACTCGGCCTCGAGCAGATCGGGGGTGGCGTCGAGCACCGCCTCCAGGCCGTTGCGCTCGGCGGGGCCCTCCTCCCCGTCGTAGAACACTCCGAGGACGTCGAACGGTCCGGCGGCCACGTCGGGGTCTTCGAGGAGGGCGATCATCACCGCCAGGCCACCCTTCATGTCCGTCGAGCCCAGCCCGTGCACCCGGTCCCCGGCGACCCGAGCGGGCAGGTTGCCCTGCTCGGGAACGGTGTCGAGGTGCCCGTACAGCCCGATGAGCGGCCTACCGGCGCGGCGTCCGACCACCACGGACTTGCCGACGATCCGGGGTTCGAGGCCGCCGAGCCGTCCGGCGACGGCGTCGCGCAGCCGCTCCTCGGAGCCCGTCGGCGACGGCACGTCGATGAGCCACACGAGGTCGTCGACCAGGCTCACGCCTGCACCCCGAACACCCGCAGCGCCTCGTTCAGGGAGGTCTTCCGGTCCGTCGACTCGGAGCGCTTCCCGACGATGAGCGCGCATTGCAGCTCGTATGTCCCGGCGGGGAACACCTTGGGTCGGGTGCCGGGGATGACCACGGAGTTGGCCGGCACCCTTCCCCGATACTCGACCGGCTTCGGCCCGGTGACGTCGATGATCGGTGTGGACGAGGTGATGGTCGTGTTCGCTCCGAGAACCGCTCCCTCTTCCACGACCACCCCCTCCACGAGGATGCAGCGGCTCCCGATGAAGGCGCCGTCCTCGACGATCACCGGACGCGCCGACGGCGGCTCGAGGACCCCGCCGATGCCCACCCCCCCGGACAGATGGACGTCGCGCCCGATCTGGGCGCACGATCCGACCGTCGCCCACGTGTCGACCAGGGTCCCCGACCCCACCCGAGCCCCGATGTTGACGTATGCGGGCATCACCACGACGCCGGGTTCACAGAATGCCCCGTAGCGAACGGTCCCCGGAGGCACCACCCGCACCCCCGCTGCGGCCAGACCCTGCTTGGGAGGGATCTTGTCGTAGAACTCGAGTGGGCCGGCGTGCCACGTCTCCAGGCCGGCGAGCCGGAAGTAGAGCAGAATCGCTCGCTTCACCCACTCGTCGACGATCCAGTCGCGATCGTTCTTGTGGGCTACCCGGATCTCGCCGCGATCGAGAGCGGCGATCGTCTCTTCGACGGCGCCACGGGCCTCCGACAACCTGCCGTGGTCCTCGAAAGCGGCGTCGATCAGCTCGCGGGACGAAGGCATCCGACCACCACTTCGGCGGCCTCGCCGCACTCCTCGAGCGTCGGGACCAGTGCCAGCCGCACGTGCCCCTCGCCGCCGGCACCGAACGCCGACCCCGGCGAGACGACCACCCCCTCGGCGAGCAGCCGTTTGGTGGCCGCCATGTCGTCGTCCACCTCCACCCACAGGTAGAGGCCGGCGTGCGATGCGACCACGCGTATCCCCGCCGCGTCGAAACGCGAGCGGAGCACTGCCCGTTTGGCGTTGAAGATCGACCGGCGGTCTTCGGCATGAACGTCGTCGGCCCAGGCCACCGTTGCCGCCGCCTGGATGAACTCCGGCGAACCCACCCCGACCGAGGACCGCAGCGACTTGAGGGCGGCAATCGCCTCGGCATCCCCGACGATCGCCCCGCTCCGGTACCCGGTCATGCCCGACCGCTTGCTGCACGACAAGTAGGTGAGCGAGCCGACCGAACCGGCATCGGCGACCTGGAGGGCGGAGGTCGGCGGTGCCTCCTCCCACAGGTCGGCGTACGCCTCGTCGCTGAGCAGCAGGGTGTCGTGTTCACGACACCGCTCGTACAGGGCGCGCAGGTCGGCCCGGGAGGTCACCGCTCCCGTCGGGTTCTGCGGGCTGCAGGTCCACAGCAGCCGGAGCCGGGGCCACAGCCGGGCGGGCACGTCGTCGGCACGCAGCACGAAGTCTCCGTGGAGGCGGACGCCGACGGCCTCGGCGCCAGCGAACCGCAGGCCGCGCTCGTGCACCGGGTATCCCGGAGTGCAGAACACCCCGGCCTCGTCGGCGTGGGGATCGACGAAGGCGAACGGCGTGGTGAAGATCGCTTCCTTGGCGCCGGCGGTGGGGATCACCTGGGTGGCCGGATCAACCTCTACCCCGAATCTCCGCCGCACGTATCCGGCGATGGCGCTGCGCAGCGTGGCGAGCCCGCTCACCGTGGGGTACTGGGACACCTCCGGGATGGCCGCCGCAGCCGCCTCGCGGATGAACGCGGGAGTCGGCTCCCGGGGGTCGCCGAGTGAAAAGTCGATGAGGCGCTCGCCGGCATCCTTCATCCGGCGGGCGGTGTCTTGGATCTCGGTGATGGGATAAGCGCCAAGCTCGCCGAGCACAGGGTTGGTGCGCATGGCGAGAACGGTAGCGGGAGCACCGATTCCCGCAGACCTACCATCGCCGCCGTGGATCGTGCCCGGTACCGGACCCTGATGGCGACCTTCGCCGTGGCGCTCGCCGCAGTGGTCTCGGCGGTGGTCCTGCTCTACCCGCACGGCGACCCGCCAAGCCTCCCCGCTGCTCTCGAGGGGGTGTTCCCCGGTCCCGGAGACGTCGTGGTCCGCCAGACCGCGCTCGAGATCGACCTGCCAGTCGGCTACGACCTCGTCGACCTCGTCGTCGACGGCGTGCCGATCCCTCCCGCGGAGGTCTACGTCACCGAGCCGACCGGCGAATGGACATGGCAGCCGGGCCGGGGCGAAGGCCTCGAGGAGTGGACGGCTGGGGACCACACCGTGTACGTCCGATGGGACCGTACCGCCGGAGGAAACCCCGATCCGGGCGACTACACCTGGACGTTCCGGGCCGGTTAGCGGGTGCCGCCATGGGGCTGGGATCGTTCCGGCCCAGCGGCGGGTTGGATCCCCGGTGCGCTCGTGATCTGTCGCCGGGTGCTCGCCGCCGATAGGGACCCGTCGGGGCGGCCGTCGTGGCGGCGGTCGTGGCGGGCCGGCTCGTCGAGCCATTGCTCGAGCCGGGGGCCGGGCCGCCGCCCAGTCGTCGGAGGGCTCTCAGCCCGGCATCACACCGGTCAGGCGACCGCTGCCGTCGACGACGGGGACGGGCCGCACAAACTCCCCCACTTCGGTGGCCGCCTCCACCGGGTCGTCCTCGGACACGAACACCGGGTCCTCGGCGATCGACCCGACCGGGTCCTCGGAGAACGCCTCCACCAGGGCTGCCCGGCGAACGACGCCGACCAGGCGGCCGTCGGTGACCACCGGGGCCGCGTCACCTTGGAGCAAGCGGCGCGCTTCGCCGACCAGCAGACCCGACCCGAGAGCGGCGGGCTCGAGCATCTCCTGGAAGCAGCGGCGCGGGGCGCTGCGCACCACCACCACGCCGCCCGCCGACCCCACGATCAGCTTGCGCCCCGGGCCGAAGAACTGGCGCTGCAACCACGATCCGCCGGGAGCGCCGAGGACGAGCAGCGTGTTCGGCGGGAGCATCCCGACCAGGGCGCGGGCGCTCGAAGCCCTCACGATCTTGCGGGGGAGGTCGGGAACGAGAGCGCCGATCTCCCCGAGCGTGGCTTCGACCGGCCCGTCCCGGTAGGGATCCGGTGATGCAGAAACGAGCGAACCCTCGACACCCAGGGCGACGGCGAGGCGATCGGCCACCACCGCAGCCAGCCCGGAGTGCGGGCCGGGCCCGACGGCGGCGACCACCCCTCGCACTGCCTGAGGCTTGACGTCGATGGGAACGGCGACGCTCACCAGGTCGAACGACGTCAGCCTGCGGGCAACGAGCAGCCGGGCACGTTCGGCGATGCAGGCGGCGCGCAAGTCATCGTCCACCTGGACGGGCTCGCCGGTCGACAGCAGCGAGGCCAGCTCGGCGCAGCCGGAGCCCCTGGTCCACACCACGGATCGCCAGAGCGCGTTCGTCGGAATGTCGGACGGGCTCATGTGCTCCGGGGGTGTGGCGGCCGCTCCCCGTCGAGAGACCCTACTCGCTGGCGACGGGTAGGGGTCACCGGGGATGGCCGAGCGCCGAGGCGCCGTCCGCCAACAACCGCACGAACACGTCCTCGTCGACGACCGGCACCCCCAGTTCGGCGGCCTTGGTGAGCTTGGCGCCGCCGGGCGCCTCCCCCGCCACCACGGCGGTGGTCTTGGCCGACACCGACGATGTCACCTTGCCGCCTCGCTCCTCGATGGCGTTCTTCGCCCCCTCCCGGGAGAAGCCGGCGAGCGTGCCGGTCACCACCAGGGTCAGCCCGGAGAGCAGGTTCGAGGCCACCCCGGCCGGCTCCGGGTCCGAGAGCCGCACCCCGGCGGCGCGCAGCTTGGCGGCGAGGCGGACGTTGTCCGGATCGGTCGACCACTCCCGAATCGAGCGGGCGATTTCCGGCCCGATGCCGTCGATCGTCGACAACTTCGCCTCCGTGGCGGCCATCAGGCGGTCGAGCGAGCGGAACCGGCGCGCCAGCACCCGCGCCACAGTGGTGCCGACGAGCGGGATACCCAACCCCGTCAACAGGCGCGACAGGGGGCGGTCGCGAGCCGTGTCGATGGCCGTCATCAAGTTGTCGATGGAGGTGTCGCCCCATCCCTCCCTCCCGGCGAAGGCGGCGCGGTCGAGCAGGAAGATGTCGGCCGGATCGGAGAGCAGCTCCTCGTCCGCCAGCATGGCAACGGTCATGTATCCGAGATGCTCGATGTCCATCGCCGACCGCCCGGCGAAATGGGTGAGGTACTCCCGGAGGCGCCCGGGACAGGAGTACCCCCCGGTGCAGCGGGCGACCGCCTCGCCCTCACCCCGCTCGATCGGATTGCGGCAGAAAGGGCACCGCTTTGGCATCCGCCACGCCTTCTCGCCACCGGTGCGGAGCGACGGCACGGGCCCGACCACCTCGGGGATCACGTCGCCCGCCCGGCGCACGACGACCATGTCCCCGACGCGGATGTCGCGGCGGGCAACCTCATCCTGATTGTGCAGCGTGGCGTTGGTGATGGTCGCCCCACCGACGAACACCGGATCGAGCACCGCGTAGGGGGTGGCGGCACCGGTGCGGCCGATGTTGATCCTGATGTCGACGAGGCGAGTGGTCTGTTCCTCGGGGGGGAACTTGAAGGCGACGGCCCACCGTGGGCTCTTGGCGGTGAATCCCAGCTCCGCCTGCTCGGCGAGGGCATCGACCTTCACGACTACGCCGTCGGTCTGATACCCGAGGTCGTGGCGATACCGCTCGGCGTCCCGGACGTATCCGATCACGCCAGCGAGGTCTTCGAGCCCCTGCGAGGCGGGGTTCACCGGAAACCCGCGCTCGCGCAGCCAGGCGAGGCTGTCGCTGTGTGAGGAGAAGCGCGGCTCGCCCTCCACGGTCCCCAGCTGATACACCCACAGGGCAAGGCGCCGCGATGCGGTCACGGCCGGGTCCTTCTGCCTGACGGCGCCGGCGGCGGCATTGCGGGGGTTAACGAACAGCCGGTCCCCGGCGTCGGCCTGAGATC